>JACZXH010000002.1 GCA_022571715.1 Bacteroidota bacterium
CCTGACGCACGGCTGCGCCCACAAGACATCGACGACCTTCCTTCCTCGATTCCGGGCAGTCAGAAGAAACGTCACCTCGTCAGCACCAGCAGAGATGTAATGCTCAACAACGACAGGTGGGTCGGTGGAAGCTGGGCCGGACTCCGACTCGACCGGGAATTCGCTCCGAAGATGCAACGAGGATCCATCCTCAGCTTTAGCGATCAACGTCGTCCGATGCGATATTACAGACTCGCTCCAGTCTTGATTGCTCGAGCCAGATCGGACAAACGCTTCCAAGTAGTGCACCTTGATCGGAAGATCCAATCGAGACCCGGAAATGACGAGGAATTCACCGTCCCAGTCTAGGCGAAGGTGGTTCCCGACCATGCACCCAGACGCGACCCACACACATACGAACGTCGCTGCACCTATCAGAAAGGATATCCTGTTTCCGTTGCATTGCCCTTTTCACCTTTTATTGGTCCGCCTAACGAAAGCATAACCTGCGCGAGGGATTGAGAGCACTGAACTTACTGATTCAAATAACTTGCGAGAGACCACCAAACTAACCCACTCAGCCGTCGCCCTCACGTCAGGTTAATACAATGTTAGGCATTAATTACCTTGTTCAAGCCGCTTCTTGGCAGCCTTTCTTACGTATTCAATATCGTCTCTAGCTAGCTTTTCTAGGACTGAATAATCTGTATTCGGATTCGATACCACAAAAATTCTTATCTGAGGATAATTAGAGCGGCTTAACTTCTCTAAAATATCCGATGGAGCGTTTTTGTTTTGTGCCATAAACAAAAATATGCCAAACGTGTCCCGACCTGATTTTGCAGCCTGATTGTATAAATAACGTAGTGCATTGGCGCTTCTCGCCGTTTCTGCCACTGACAAATCATTTGTAGTTATAGATTGTTTTAATACACCAACTTCTAGCACTGCAATCACTAGTATGGGTAAAAAAATTAAATTATTTATAACCCCAGAATAACGGTGTTTCGAGTCTTTCTGCATTCCCTTAGAGATCACTCTTATAATCAGCTTTCCGATCCCGAGAGAAACAAGTAAGATAATCAATGCGTAGAAAGGAACCACGACGAATACAAGAGCTGCTGTTGAAGAGCTTTCAAGAGCCCTTCCAAAAAGTGAATCATATAGAAAATACAGGGTTACTGTCCCAGTCAATATAGAGGCAACTAAGTAATTAATATATTGGGACTGATCACTCCCCTTCCTCCGTTTCAGCGCGCCCCAGACGCCAAACGCAAGGGGTAATACCGACAAAGAGGCAAGTATTACCTTTGGAATAATCGCTATTAGAAATTTTAGATAGTATTCAATCACAATACCTATATGCCTAACATATTATTAAGCTTCTAATGTCTGTGTAATACGTGTAATATAAAAGAAAAAATGCAATCTGACAACTGTATAATGCTCTTTTTTCTAATATTAGTTAAAACCTGACTGCACGGACAGGAGGCTCACAGTGGGTTGACAAGCCAAGACTTTTTGCTAACTATATTCCCGGTCGGACGCTCCCTCCCAACCTTCACCTTTCGACTACGGTACGCATGCCGGACCGCCATGACCGTTTAGCAAGAGCATTTTCATATATGAATTTACAAAATTTCAGAAGGCTCTGATAAATTTTATTAAATTGGGAACCGTAACCCATCAAAAACTACCATGAATAGTGAAATAAAAAATCTCAGCTATGAAAATGTGATGGAAATACTAAACACGTATGACACACGGTACTCCTACGAACGGATCAAAAAGGCTCCGGACGAATCAGAAATAAAAAATGCCCTCACTAAACACCTCGATGAAACAAATTTTGGTAAAAAAGCAGTTTTAGGTATCGATATAAGAAAATATGGCGCTTTTAACGATTTCGTTCAACCGCTTATTCCTGTTCTCTATGAGATACTTTTTGAGGAATCCATCAGGCAATGCCTGGAAACGCAGGAATTTATTTTCCAGAAATATTCACGGGAATCGATACATAAGCATACAATTAGTACTGGGGATGGCGGATTTATGATTTTTGACACCCCTTTGCATGCACTTTTATTTGCTTCAAGTTTTGCAATCACCCTAAGGCAATATAATTCTTATCACCTCTATCCGAAATTCAGAGCTTGCATAGGCGAAATCAACTTACGGTATGCCATTACTTACGACCGTATTTACTGTATCAACAATAATTTTTTCGGTCGTTCGGTAATAAACAATAGCAGGATAATAAGCAAAGACGACCTCAACCGGTGCCTGATTGATGAAGGCAGTTACCAATGGTTCCTATTAAATATCGATGGGCTGGAAAATCTCCAGGTACTTTCGCTAAACGAAATAGGCAATGTGGCTGCATTTCAGGATTACGACCAAACATTGATCCAAAACGGAACCAATTTGTTTTTTGAAGAAAAAGAAGACACGAGAAATTATGGCATCATTAATTCCGACATTCTTAAAATCGGAATAATACGTTCAAAAAATTTAGAACTTAATGTATATAATATTCATCTGCAGGTTAGTGTTGTAATGCATGCCGATGATACAGACAAACGTCGCACCATAACCATAAGTTTGGGAAACCTAAATACAACCGGAATCTAAGTAAACATAAAGTTCTGCTATAATTTAATGGACGACGTCATGCAGGAGATGGAGCAAGTTGGCAGGACTCTATTTTATTTTAGTGGAAATGATTGAATGCGGAAATGCGCAAATACTATTTATTGGTCATTTTGAATATTTCTTTCCCGGTCGCACTTCTCCATAAAAAAAAATTATTTTAGCATTTAAGCATTTTGGCACTCCATTATAAATCCATTCCTCATTAAATTCGTGGTAAAGCTATTATAAAAAATGTAACGTCAAATGACACATACACGGGCAGAAATCATTACGATCGGAGATGAAATTCTTTACGGACAAATTCTTGATACAAACTCCCAATGGATAAGCCAGCAACTGGATGAACTGGGAATTCGCGTTGTTAGAAAAGTAACGATTGGTGATAATGAAACAGATATACTTTATGCATTTGCGAGGGCACAGAAGAATGCCGACCTTGTTCTGATTACGGGAGGCCTTGGCCCTACCAACGATGACCTTACCAAACCCCTACTGGCAAAGCATTTTGGAGTAGAGATAAAGATTAGTGAGCAGGCCCTGAAGGAGGTAACTGAATTATTCAGAAAATTTGGTAAGGAACTGACCCCTACCAACCGAACACAGGCTGAGCTACCTGTAAACTGCACCATCATATCAAATAAGCTTGGAAGCGCTCCTGGAATGTGGTTTGACGAAAATGATACCGTATTTGTATCTATGCCTGGTGTTCCGTTTGAAATGAAAGGAATGATGACCGAAATAATTCTACCCAGAATTAAGAAACGGTTTCAAACTCGTCTTATTTATCATAAAATAATTAAAACGACTGGAATCGGTGAATCCTGGCTCTCTGATAAGATTAAATCATGGGAGGAGCAACTCCCGGAACACATCAAGCTGGCCTACCTGCCAAGTATTATGGAAGTTAAACTCCGGTTAACAGCCAGCGGATATGATAAAAACCAACTAATAGCAGATGTAGAAAAGGAAATCGGGAAATTAAAGCCTCTTGCCGGTAAATACATTTTCGGGTACAACGACGATACCCTTGAAAAAGTGGTGGGTGAAATGCTCAGGTCGAAAGGAATAACCATTGCCACAGCCGAAAGCTGTACGGGTGGTTTTCTTTCGCACAAATTAACAAGTGTTCCGGGAAGTTCCGACTATTTTTTGGGTGGAATTGTATCATACAGCAACAAAATAAAAGTGACTTTTCTAGGCGTAAATGAAGAAACATTGAATAAATATGGGGCTGTAAGCGAGCAAACAGTAAATGAAATGGCCCGAAATGTGAGAAAAATAATCGGCACAGACATAGGCGTAGCCATAAGCGGAGTGGCCGGTCCAGCAGGCGGCACTTCTGAAAATCCTGTCGGAACGGTTTGGGTGGCTGTTTCTGATAATGATCAAACCCGTGTTCTTAAATTTTCATTTGCTAAAAACCGGATGGTAAATATTGAAGCTTCGGCCAAAGTTGCTATGAATATGGTACGTCAAAGATTAGCCGAATACGAAAAAGATACCCCGTAATATACTAAATTTGCTTCATCGAGTTGATAGGGATTCTAAACCTTAGATATCATGGCATTAGTTGAGATGGTGATGCCCAAAATGGGCGAAAGCATAATGGAGGCCACCATTCTTACCTGGTTAAAGAAAGAAGGTGATAAAATAAACCAGGATGAATCTGTTTTGGAGGTCGCTACCGACAAGGTAGATACCGAAGTACCAGCAACACATGGCGGAATCTTAAAAGAAATACTTGCCAAGGAAGGCGATATAGTGGAAGTCGGTAAGCCGATTGCAGTGATCAGCACGGAATCTGAAACTGATGCAGACACTGAAGTGGAACTGAATGGCCAGAAAACCGATGATATTCCCGTGAAAGAAACATCGACTGTTGAGGCATCCGCAGACATCCTGGCAGATGCACCCATTAAGCCTTCTGTTTCCGTATCAGGAAACGGTGCCGGCAAACTTGAAAAGACGGGTTCAGGCAGATTCTATTCTCCCCTGGTATTGAATATTGCCCGTCAGGAAAACATTTCTATGTCCGAACTTGTATCACTACCCGGATCGGGTAAAGAAGGAAGATTCACTAAAAAAGATATTCTTGCCTATATCAAAACACGTTCAAGCAAGTCTGCTGCTGCTCCGACACCCTCACCTACTGTGAGCACACCCGCTATTGCACCGATAGTGAGCGGGCACGACGAAATCATTGAGATGGACCGTCTGCGGCTGATGATCGCCGATCGAATGGTTGAATCCAAACGTATTTCACCGCATGTAACCTCCTTTGTTGAAGCGGATGTGACACGTATTGTGAAATGGAGAGATAAGGTCAAAACCGAATATGAACGGCGTGAAGGCGAAAAACTTACCTACACGCCCATTTTTATCGAGGCCGTGATCAAGGCGCTTAAAGACTTCCCGATGGTGAATATTTCCGTGGATGGCTCACGTATTATCCTGCATAAAGATATTCACATCGGATTGGCTGTGGCGCTTCCGTCTGGTAATTTGATAGTACCGGTGATCAGAAATGCAGATCAGTTGAGCCTTATTGGGCTTTCGAAAAAGGTAAATAACCTTGCAAAAAAAGCCAGGGAGAGCAAACTTGTACCCGATGAATTATCGGGAGGCACCTACACCATTTCCAATGTAGGCTCATTTGGTAATGTGATGGGCACACCCATTATCGTGCAACCCCAGGTTGCCATTATGGCGGTTGGCGCCATAACCAAAAAGCCGGCGGTAATCGAAACACCTGAAGGGGATTGGATAGGTATAAGACACAAAATGTTTTTGTCGCACTCGTATGATCACCGGGTTGTAGATGGCGCACTGGGAGGAATGTTTGTTCGAAAAGTTGCAGATTACCTCGAAAATTTCGATATTGACAGGGTTCTTTAACCTAGCCTATTTAACTTTAACTAAACCTTATGATAAGCGCTCTCTACCGGGGGCGCTTTTTTATTGAAACTACCTGACCATTCGCAGGTTTATGTAAAAAATAAATTGAAGATCATTAAAACCCTGTATGCAGCTCATACGGCATCCGTGCCTGAACTCCCTGATAATTTTCTAGTTTCTTTAGAATTTCAATATACGGATAGAGCTCACCTACATTCGCCCTAATTAGTTTTGCCTTCACATCCTGACCAAAATCAGCTAGTAGCTGTTCCCAGAAAGATTTCTGTACCGGATAGTACCTTAATTTATAGTCATCTTCGATACCCGCTTTTTCTGCTGCAATACGCACCGCATCGTCAAATGTGCCAAGCATATCCACCAAGCCATTTTCCAGCGCCTGGCTTCCTGTCCATACTCTTCCTGATGCGATTTTGCTGATTTCTTCCACGCTCATTCCCCTGCCTTCTGCTGCTTTCGTAATGAATGTTTTATATCCATTTTCGGCTTGTTTCTGAAAAATGCTTTTTTCGTAATCCGTCAGAGGTCTCGACACGGTAAAAATATCGGAATACTCACCTGTTTTAACCACATCAGAGGTAATACCCAGCTTGTTTTCGAGAAATCCGCTTATATTGAAAAGAATGGAAAAAATACCAATTGATCCTGTAATTGTATTGGGATAAGCGATAATGGTATCTGCAGCCATAGCCATGTAGTATCCACCAGACGCAGCATAGTTCGACATGGAAGCTATAACCGGTTTTTCCTGACTGGCAAGATATACTTCCCTCCACAGTTCATCCGAGGCGATAAAATTCCCACCTGGTGAATTGATACGTAAAACAATGGCCTTTACCCGGCTGCTTTTGCGCGCTTTCCGTATTTCTTTTGTAAATTTTTCTGAGCCAATATTGCCTTGCTCACCTTCGCCAAATACAATTTCACCGGAAGCCATAATCACGGCAATACGGTTTTTTGAGCTTGATTTCTGCTCAAATGATTTCAGGTATTTGTTTAATGTTACCAGATTTATTTTTTCATCCTCTTCAAGGCCGGAGATTTCACGAAGAATATCTTCAATTTCGTCATAGTACCTGAGATCATCAATAAGCCCCAGATCAACAGCGTCTTCCACTTTCCTTACTAACAACCCTGAAGAAATATCATTTACTGTCTTATGATCTAATCCCCGCGACGAGGCAATGTCTTTTGTAATACGTCCATAAATATCACCTATAAAAGATGCAACCTGCACCCTGTTTTCGTCACTCATATCTTTACGCACAAACGGTTCCACCGCACTCTTATAATCCCCTACTCTGAATATCTGAGGTTCAATATCCAGTTTTTCGAATGTGCCTTTAAAAAAACTAAGGGTATATGCCAGACCATTGAATTCAAGATCACCCTCAGGATGTAAAAAAATAGAATCGGCTACCGAGCAAATATAGTAGCTTCCTTCGCTCATTAAATCGGACCAGGCTATAATAAATTTTCCTGAGCTTTTGAAATCCTCCAACGCATTTCTAAGCTCTTCTGCATGGCCAAAACCAGCCATAATGAATTTAGTGTCAAGATAAATACCTGCTATATTTTCGTCTTCTTTTGCATGCTGTATGGCCTCCTTCAGATCGAGAATACCAATTGCAGCTGAACCCTTTATCAAAAATCCATCAAACGGGTCTTCTATGCTGCGTTCTGCGATGGGCTTCTTTAACCGCAAATGAAGGATGGAGTTTTCGCTGATTGAAGTTTTTTTATCAGCAGACATTATTCCTACAAGTGCAATCAAAAACAGAAAACCGAGTACTGAAAATACAAACAGCGCTACAAGCGTGGCCAGGACATTGTGTAAAAATTTCATCTAGAATTGCTAAATTTTTCCAAAAACTATGAGGCAAAAATTTTATCCTCGCCTGCAAAATTAGCGTAATTGCTTTTATTATATTCATTAAACATTTTATTTGCCACCTTATTTCTGATGGCTGGAATATATCTTTTATTAGGTAGTAACAAAGGTGATAAAAGGCAACAACTTACTGTAGCCATAAACCGGATTGAGAAAAATATCGGTATGGTGTGCAGCAAATCAAGCCTTTACGTTACCAAGGCATGGGGTAATACCAATCAACCTGATTTTTTGGATCAGGTTGTGGAAATAGAATATAGCGGTACCGCCGGTCACCTGCTGGATGCTATTCTCTGCATTGAAGAGGATATGGGGCGAATCAGGGATAAAAAATGGGGGCCCAGAGTTATCGATATTGATATATTGTTTTTCCATGATTTGATTTTCCGTTCAGAGAAACTGATCATTCCGCATCCTGAAATTGCTAATAGAAGGTTTACCCTTGAGCCATTGGTTGAAATAGCGCCTCATTTCATACATCCGCTGCTTAATAAATCCAATCAATTTCTTCTTGATGCATGCAGCGATACGCTGGAGGTGAAGAAAATTGGAGAAAATTAAAGATTCCTGACATACTGTCACCACTACAACCCTGAAACCTCTGCTTCCGGGTAAATTTTCTTTACCAAACCCTGCAATACCTTACCAGGCCCGCTTTCAATAAACCTATCTGCGCCATCATCAACCATACACTGTACCAATTGTGCCCATCTTACCGGTGAGGTCAGCTGGTCCATCAGGTTTTGTTTAATAACTTCCACTTCAGTTGCAGGTTTGGCAGAAGCATTTTGATATACCGGACATACCGGGTCACTGAACGTAGTATCCTGTATGGCCTGAGCAAGTTCTTCTCTTGCAGGTTGCATAAACGGGCTGTGAAATGCTCCGCCAACCTGCAGGGTCAAAGCCCTCCGTGCCCCGGCTTCCAAAAGTTTTTCGCAAGCAAGCTCAATTCCTTTAGTTGATCCCGATATCACCAACTGCCCCGGACAGTTATAGTTTGCCGGCACTACCACTTCATTTATCGCGGCACACACCTTTTCTACTACGTCATCGTCCAATCCAATTATGGCCGCCATTGTGGAAGGGCTCTTTTCGCAGGCTTTTTGCATCGCATCAGCTCTTTTTGCAACAAGTGTCAATCCATCTTTAAATGCCAGCGTTTTATTTGCCACCAGGGCTGAAAATTCACCCAATGAATGCCCTGCCACCATATCGGGATTAAAAACACGCTGGACCAGGCTGAGAATTACAGAATGTAAAAATATTGCTGGTTGTGTGACACGCGTCTGCTTGAGTTCTTCTGCGCTTCCTTCAAACATGATATCTGTAATGCTAAATCCAAGAATATCGTTCGCCTGTTCAAAATACATTTTTGCAAGCGGTATCTTCTCATACAAATCTTTCCCCATTCCTGGAAATTGTGCACCCTGGCCAGGGTAAACATATGCTTTCATAAGACTATAGTTGTATAAAAATCATAATACAGAATGCAAAAATATACCTCTTTAATTATATACACAATCCCGGACAAAGTTTCGGGATTTTACAGGGGTGTCCCATCTCGAATTATTTTGTGCTTCCTTTAAGTAGCTTCTTTGTTATATTTTATAGGTTTAATCTTCAATAAAGCGCGACCTGATTTCAGGAGTGGGGATCATACAGGCGTCTTTCTTGCCAAACCATTTGTACCGGTTATTGGCAACCAGATCATATACAAAATTTCTTAAATACCGGGGAAATATCCGTAATCCATACAATGCTGGCCAGATTCCGGATAAATGCCTGGCAATGCCCAAAGCAGCATCACTTTTGACGAAAATATTGCCTTCTTTAATTAGTATGATTGAATCCATCTCCGAAAATTCGTGGTAACCCATTTCAGACAGAAATTTCCGGGCATATGCTGATTGTAATGTTGCAAACCGGAAATATGAATCAGGATCACGACGGATAACAAAGCGTACGGCGCCGTTGCACAAGTTGCAGACCCCATCAAAAAATATTATTGGTCTATGATCTATCGGAGTATCTGTACCCAACCTTTTAGTACTTTATGCTTCGATGATGGATCAACTGCATCAAAATCTACATCAGCCGTATAATAGTAAACTCCACTGGCAAGTTGCTTGCCGTCGTTTGAGTGACCATCCCAACCGATAAGGATACTGTTTTCACCACCGGATTCATAGGTATATACTTCCTTACCATAGCGATTAAATACCCTGAAAGTCACTTTTATGACAAATCGAGGACAATCTGCTTGCGAAAGATCCGGATCATCGCGGTCATTCAACGCATTGAAAACATCATTGTGCCCGTCGCCGTTTGGTGTGAATACATTAGGAAGCACATAGTTCGGGCAATTATCGTTACACACTATCACGCTCGGATCGCTTTCGTTATCTGATCTGTCCACAGCTGTTACATAATAGCAACCTGCAAAAGACGATAGATTTTTGTGTATATAATTCGTGTCAGTAATTCCGCTTTCGATACGTTCATATGGTTCTTCACCAGTTTTGGAGAAATACACATTGTAATACTTGATTGTTTCTTCGTCGCAATCGTCCGTTTCATCTTCTTTCCAAAATAGCTCATTCTGAAAATCATTGAAGGAGCAGGATTTATCCGTTATAAAGTCTTCGCAATTCGTAAACGTCAGATCCAATATAGGCGAACAAGGTGGAATGGTATCATTGGGTTGTGCACATACAATCTGCGAAAGATTTAGCAGAGGTTCAATAATTTTAGGATTACCGTACGCTCCTTGCGTGATTACATAATAGCAATACTCGATCTTCTCATCAAGTTCCTGGTCATTAAAACTGCCGTCATCGAGATAAAGAAATCCGCTTGTATTTACATTTACATTAGCAATCAGAACCAATTCATTAGGGTCGGCGTTTACGTGATCACGATACAAAGAATGGTTGGGAAAATCCTGCAAATTGTTTGACCACGGTACATCGGCAGTCCAGGTAAGTTCAATTTGCTTAAATAACGATTTAGGATTCAGAAATACTGTAGACGCATGCGCCGAAGTACGGATTTTATTCCTGTTTACATCTTTTAGTGCGACCCGGTAATTATAGGGACTGATTACATTATTTAGTCCGGTATCGACAAAAACTGTATCATTTTCAGGAATATCGGTAGCAATCATCAGATAATTCGTTCCACTCAGCCCCTCGGCCCGCTCAAGATCGTAAAGATAAGGTGGTGGAAACAGTACAGGGTCAATTTCAAAGGGCTTACGCCACTTCACGGTAATCTGTCCCTCCGATTTATCTGTTTCATCGACTGTTACATTGATGATAACCGGAGCGTCGGCAATGATGATCCCACAAACTTCGGCTGAGGCATACGACTCACCACCTGCAGGAGAGGGAAATATGACTACAATCCGGTAGCAATATAACGCTCCAAAATCAAGGAATGCACCTTCTTTGTCATCTTTGAATGACGCGATTGTGGGATCAACTTCTGCAATCAGTTCATACCCTGCCGAATCAGGAATTCCTGTTTCACACTCTGTAAATTCGAACTGGTAGCTATCCACACGCCTCCAAATCTGTATAACATCTGCATTGGAACAAACGTACGGATCCCATGTAAGGTCAATGGTTCGCTCTGCATTAACTGTCAGGTTGAGACCTTCAGGAGCCGGTGCCACCACGGTGACGTTCCACGGTTTAAATCCCACAAGTTTTGGTCCGTCTTCTGGGTTGTCGGTGATTTTAAATGTTACCTGATATGGCTGGGTCCGAACATGAAAGCAGTTAGTTTCCCATTTGAAATCACCACGGGCAGGCTGATGTACAAACTTAGGTGGGAATGGCTCGAAGGTAGCCGGTGCACTACTGACTTCAAACGGTCCTCCAAATGCTTCCAGCTTCACGTCATCTCCATCGGGGTCTGTGCCTATGATAAACTCTTCAACTAATGTACCGGCTATCACACATACATCCTCCGGTACTTCCAGTTCCGGCCTGTCATTATCACATTCTTCAACAATGATCTGCATATCCCGTGTGATCCAGCTCATAAGAAATGGTTCACCCATAATGATTCGCCATTCATAAATAATAAAAGCAATATTGTATTCTCCAGCAATAGCAGGTGCATTCCAAATTATGTCTCCGGTAATCGGATTTATTTCAAACAAGGTAGGTAAATCACCTTCCTCAGTTGTGCCTCCAAAAGTTTCATCATTGGGGAAACGGTAACTGTTCACATCCGTATCTTTGTCGCGCTTGGGCTCAGTGATTTCATAGGAGATACTGTCGCCGTCAGCATCATATGCACCCGGATTATGAAAGAATATCGCTCCCACACAGGCATCATCAACGGGAGGAATCAATAGCACGGGAGTATTGTTGCAGCCAAGGAAAGGGTCAATGATCAGTAATGTTTCTATATAAAAAGTGGTTTCAACTGAATTGTTCATATTTAGAATTCCTGCATTTCGGTTTGCCTCCAGGTATGACAGCGTATATACGCCGTTGGCTGGATACGTATGTTCAATCACAAACACAACAATACCAACCATATTTCCCAGGTCCTGCTCGAGCACAAGCTGGGCCCCTTGCCTCAGATTGATTGCTGGTGAGCCGTCTCCAAAATCAATCTCACCACCCCCGAATACAACGGATGATTCCAGATCGACCCAGCCTGTGATCGTAATTCTGAATGTAAGCCCAACACAGTCTAACCGTTGCGCGGTTATCTCTCCCGCACGAATATGCGTAGCATCGCTTCGATTAAACATTCCTGATACAAGAATAACAAGCCCAACAAACACCCACCTTACGTTCAATCTCATCCGGAAACTTTTTATTACACAAATATATTTATATGATCATTATCAGTTAGCATTTAGAGAACAAAAGCTTATACGCATGAAATTTAACAATGTTTTGATAATTAAAAGTCCGTAATTTGAATTTAGTGCTATCAGGAAACCACCAAATTACAATTTCTAACCCGCTCGATAAAGAAAACGAAGTATGGGCGGTCTGCTATATGGGCAATGAAGGAGATACAGAAAATAAATGTACGCTATCACGTAACGAACTTAAGATAACGCGTAAAGCAAGATTGTATAGCTTCCCGGTATCTCAGATTAAGGCCGTTAGTTTGGAAAATAAAAAGCTCCTGCTTCCAGTTATTGTTGGTGGAATATTATCACCGCTTATGCTTTTGGCTATTTACGAAAACATGTTCTCTCCTATTATCTTACTTCTGTTATTTTTTACCGGACTATTCATGCTTTACTATGGATGGTCAGGTGCAATGGCACTGATTATACTGACCACTGATCGTGTACATCATATTTTTTTAAGTAACGATACCGAGCATCTAACCAGATTTATCACCTTTTCAAATGCGCTGATTAAATCCTTTAATGAAATTACTGGTGAGTTTTACTTTTATATTCTTCAGTCCAATAAGAAACATCAGAATAATTCTGATTTCCTGGAGGATCGTGAGGAGTATATTTTATATACCAGAAAAGAAATTCTGGATCATACTATTTCTGGCTTTGCAGATGACATCGTTTTGCTTACAATTGCGCCACTGAAGCTCTCTAATCTGGTAAAACTGAAAAAAATTTCGGACAAGGTCAGATTTGTTACCAAATCAGTAAATAAATCCTGCATACTAAAATCCCAAATGCTGAAAGACTTCCAAAGTATGGTCTAAATGCAAAAAATTATGTCAATTCGGATTCAGAACGGTGAATGTCGTGGATTTAGTAACAATTTGCTCACTGAGTTACAGGGTTCTGGTTGGTAAAATTAATTTTGCCATTATATTTGTTTCTCACCAAGGTGATATTTTATGGTAAAAAGGAAGCGTCGAAAATACGAACCCATCATTTCCAAATCCAGGAAATGGCCGGTCGTACTTCTTACAAAGCACAGGGATGAATTTGTGGAGGATGTTGTGGAAGATAGCTTCGAAAAGATCATTCGGCTTTGTCCTGGAAAAGCGGCACTGAGAGAGGAGCTTGAAACCACTATGTACCGAGAGAGACTGCGAATAAAAACAATGCCATGGAAAGCAGATCCACCGGATGAAACAGATTTCTGGAATTACGTGAAAGTTAGTCTTGTAAGCTCCGCTACTCAAAAGGACGATCAAGCAGAAAGAAAACTGTTGAAAGAAATCATTACACGCTATGTAAATGAGATCTTCAGCACATTCAAACCTTCAAGACATCGTCTGGCAAGAAGGATTGTAATAGGTGGATTTCGTCGTTTGCTGAACGCTACAAAAATCAAAACCGTAACAGGTGCCATCACTGGCAAGCATACATTACGGGATAAAATTGAGATCACGGGTGAAATTGAACAGTTACGATCGCTTGCTACAAAAGGAATCATTGTGATGGTTCCGACGCACTTCAGTAACATCGACTCGGTTTTGATCGCCTGGGTGATCTTTGAACTCGGATTGCCACCTTTTATTTATGGTGCAGGACTGAATTTATTCAATATCGGCCTGTTCGCCTACTTTATGAATAGTCTGGGCGCCTATAAGGTGGACAGAAGAAAGAAAAACCTACCTTATATGGAAACGCTTAAATCTTACTCAACGCTTGCTATACAAAGAGGTTGTCATAGTCTGTTTTTCCCGGGAGGCACACGATCGAGGTCGGGTAAAATTGAAAAAAGACTTAAACTTGGTTTACTAGGCACCGCCATTGAAGCCCAGCGAAAATCATTTCAGGAAGCTGAAGAAAATGGTAATGATGCAAGAAAAATATATGTGGTACCTGTTACTCTGAATTACAACTTTGTTCTTGAGGCGCCCCTCCTTATTCGCCAGTACCTTGAGCGCAAAGGACAGGAAAGATATTATTTTGAAGTTGATGAATATTCCACATCCTACAAAATTGCCACATTTCTTATCAAGTTCTTTACAAAAGAAACAAAGATATCTGTATCCATTGGCCGGGCGCTGAATCTGATGGGCAATTATGTTGACGAAGAAGGAAACAGCCTTGATCAGCATGGAAACATTATCGATATCCGTGAATATTTTATGTCAGATGGTAAAATCACTGAAAATCTGCAACGTGAGCAGGAATATACCCGGATGTTAAGTAATGTAATTGTTAAAGAGTTTCATCGTATAAATAAAGTGATGCCCAGCCATCTTGTGGCTTATGTTGGATTCCGAATATGGAGAAAACAATATCCCAAGCTAGATTTGTATAATTTTTTCAGACTCCCAGTTGATGAATTATCCATCCCGTATAATGATTTTAAATCAGCATTTAAAATAATCAAGGATCAGATTTTACAACTACATGAAGAAGGCAGAGTTGATATTACAGACATCTTGTATCAAACTACCGATAAAATTATAGAAACTGGACTGAATAACGTTGGCATGTATCATGTTGCAAGGCCCATAATCATGAATAAACGGGGTGATATCATTACGAAGGATTTACATTTACTCTATTTTTATCACAACAGGATGGACGGCTATGACCTCGAAGAATTCTTATAATGACAAAAAGCGTCCTGTAGGAGTTATCGGTGCAGGAAGCTTTGGATCTGCAGTTTCTATGTTGCTGAGTAAAAACAGAAATGTCATACTTTATGCAAGAAATCCAGAGGTGGTAGAAAATATAAAAACGGATAGGCAACTCAACGGATTTCCATTATCGTCCAATATCGAACCTACAAATGATCTTGAATATCTGGCCAGGGAATGCGATATTCTTTTTCCGGTAGTACCCTCTTCCGGTTTCCGCATGATGATGCATGATCTCAGCCCATTTCTGCATCCTTACCACATTATAATTCATGGCACAAAAGGAATAGAAGTTTCCTTAGGAGAAGGAGAGTCATTAAATAATCCGGATATTTCCATATCAAGGGAGAATATCAAAACCATGAGCGAGGTTATCATTGAAGAAAGTATAACCCTTCGGGTAGGCTGCCTTGCAGGTCCTAACCTTGCCCGTGAAATTTTGCAGGGACATCCTGCAGCTACAGTTGTTGCCAGCCACTTTGACGAAGTGATAAGCATTGGGCAAAATCTTCTCCGGAACGAAAAATTTCAGGTTTACGGCAATAATGACCTTATCGGTATTGAGTTTGCAGGTGTTCTTAAAAACATTATAGCTATTGCTTCAGGGGCGCTTTCTGGATTAGGTTATGGCGAAAATGCCAGATCTTTGCTGATCAGCCGCGGAATGGTTGAAATGATATATCTGGGTAAAGAACTCGGGGGCAGCACACAGGCTTTCATCGGATTGGCAGGTATCGGTGACCTGATCGCCACCTGTACAAGCCCGTTATCCCGGAATTTCACCGTTGGTTT
This sequence comes from Bacteroidota bacterium, assembly GCA_022571715.1. GTDB lineage: Bacteria > Bacteroidota > Bacteroidia > Cytophagales > Cyclobacteriaceae > SZUA-230. Next base: position 15,779 of record JACZXH010000002.1, read on the forward strand.
CCGACTTGCACAAGGCGAAACGCTACAGGAGATACAAAAAACAATGGAAGAGACGGCCGAAGGGATCAATACGGTTCACATTATAAAAAAAATATTTGAGAATTCGCACAACCGCGCTCCTATAACTGAAGCGGTTTTCAAAGTGCTGTTCGAAAACTTGAAGGTTACCAAAGCGCTCGAATTTTTAATGCGGTCTCATTTCAATGTTGATATCAATTTTCTTTAGAACCGATAATCTGTTCTATGGCTTTCACCCTTTCAAGTAAAGGCGGATGGCTGTAATTAAAAAATACATATGCAGGATGCGGGTATAAATTGCTCAAATTATCTACTGAAAGTTTTTTTAATGCCGTTTTTAATGCATTCCCATCATAAGTTCCTGACGCAAAAGCATCGGCTTCAAATTCATTCTTCCTGCTGAGGATCATTGTAAAAATTCCTGTAATATGCGAAATAGGGGAATACAGAATACCAAATGCCAGTAAATTGAGGTGGATGCCCATTTGTTCCCCACCTAAAGCGAGCGACAGATTTTGGTTAAAAACCATCAGCGAAAGAATAAAAAGTGTCAGCGCCATCTGAGCAATTGAAATAGCATATCCATATACGATATGTTTCTTTTTGAAGTGCCCTACTTCATGTGCAAATATTGCCAGTAACTCTTCTTTTGTATGATTTTCAACCAGGGTATCATAGAGAACCACTTTTTTCTTTTTCCCTAGGCCTGAAAAAAACGCATTAGCCTTTTTGGTGCGTTTGGAGCCATCGATTATAAAAATATTTGCCAACGGAAAATTCACTTTTTCACAATATGCATGTATCGTTTCTTTCAAATCGCCATCTTCAAGAGGGGTAAGCTTGTTGAAAAGTGGAAGAATAAGTGAGGTATAAAACATGTTCATAATCAACATGAATACCGCCACAATCACAAGAAAATATATCCAGAAGCTCTGCCCTAATAGCTGTATGAGCCATAAAAACACCCACCCCAGTGCACCCCCGATGACGGCCGTAAGCAGAAAGCCTTTGAGCTTGTCGGTAATAAACAACCTGGGAGTGGTTTTATTAAAACCGAATTTCTCTTCAATCACAAAAGTGGAAAAGATTTGAAAAGGGGTATTCAGGAAATCGGAAGCGACAAAAAGCGAGCCGAAAAATGCCAGTGCAAGCAGTATTTCATTGTCGATATAAGATCGTAATATTTCATCATACCACCCGAAAAAACCAAATGCCAGCAATGCAAATGAAAGCACAAAGCCAAAAGTGGAGGTAACAAACGAAAATCTTGCACTCGTTTTATAATAGACTTGTGATTTTTTATACTTCTCTTCATCATAGAAACCACGCATCGATTCTGGAATATCATCCCGTTGTGATTTCAGATTCAGAAAATCCAGAATCCTTTCAAAAACAAAGTCAAAGGAAATTATGACAAGAATAATTATCAATATTGACATTGTATTCATTTAATTAATTTTAAACAGCAAAACTAAGAAGGAATAATCTGGTTTTCGAATTTTGTAAAAAGTTGTACAATATCAGGTTTTATGATCTTAAAAATCAGGACATGGGATCATCCGCACGTTTTTAGGTGGCTTGCGCGGATCGCCCGTAAACCAGGAGTACGATATTGAAAATTCATGCGCCCCGCCACTCGTTGCTCCCAGACCTGACAACGTAAGATCATAGCTGTAACCAATATTGAAAATCTCTTTTTTACTTACCTGTTTGAAACCCATCAAAAACACTATCGATTCATTGTTTACATTTCCTTCGATGCTTTTTAATGGCAATCCGCGGTACCACAACCCAAAAACTATTGGCTCATATGTAAAATATAGCCCAAGGTCAAGCTGATCGAACTGTCCCTGAAATTTGTATTGGGCAGTAGGCGCCACACTGCGTTCCTGCGGCCGTGTAAACATCCCTTCGCCCACCAATCCCGGGGTAAAGAAAAATTTATAACCTACATGTACACTGTATTTTCTGGGTAAAGTGCTGTTACCTCCGATAAGAGACTGGTTTGGCCTGTTGAGATGAAATGCAGATACTCCGAGCCAGGCACTTTCAGAATAAATCAATGCACCTGCTCCCAAATCAAAATAATTATTCACTGAACTGCCATCGAATGTCTCCTGGGTAGTCGGATTGATTGTACCATCCGGGTTAATCTGGTCTCCGAATATCAGACTTCCGAAATTTATATCTCTTAGTACATATCCTGCCGAAAACCCAGCACGAATAGTATATATCTCTGTAAGCGCCAGTTGATAAGCATAATGTGCAGATATTGCCGTAGATTGCAAGCCTGATATGGTTGCCCTGTCACGACCTGCATAAAATCCAATCCCGCTGTTTTTATCATCAATAAAATGATCAACCCAAACAGCATAACTGACAAAATTGGCATCAAGTGAAGGCCACTGATTGCGATAATTGCCCCCAACCCTTGTAAGCTGGGAAGCTCCCGTAAATGCCGGATTAAGAAATAATGGATTTGAATAGAACTGCGAATATTGTGCATCTTGAGCTGTTACCAAACCAGGCACAAATAGAATAAAAAATATAAAATTTCGTTTTTTAGCTAGCATATAAATTATGGCCGCATATTTGAGTTAAGCAAATAAATAAAATTTCAATCACATACATGACACATCTTATATTTAATTTTATACAAACCCTTAAACGTTTAAATTCGTTTTTATGGTATCCAAATTTAATATTCTCTCTTATATTGGCTTAATAATTGAATGGTAAATGGATTTTGAAGAGAAATTATTTGATTATTTAAGATTGGGAGCACATGGCTAAAAAAATTACTTACCTGATAGCCGGCTTGTTGATAATTTCTGGAATTACCCACAGCGGATATTCTCAGATACTTTTTCCTGGTTTTACTAACCACAACTGGTATTTTGGTAATTCTGTATTCAGTATCTCGTTCAATAAGGGTACTCCTGCATATGCCTACCTCGATTCAGTAATGGTTACACCTTACAGCCCGTTTGGAAATGGCGTCGCTACTGATGAGGTTACCGGTGAGCTTTTATTCTATACCGACGGTTCCACTGTTTATGATGCGAGTCACAGGGCTATGCCTGGTGCTGTAAGCCGGCCTGCGGTGGCAGCTAACCAGGGTATTGCGTTAAGTCCTGTACCTGGCAGCCCCGACCAATATTACATATTTGCAATCAACGGATCAGGTGATGTGGACTTTTCAGTTGTTGATATGCAGTTTTCGGGAAATCCGCCGGCCCAGTTTGGCGGCGCTAATCTCGGTGATGTAAGTACCTGGAGGCAGGATATGCCTGGCAACACCGGCAATAATGTATCGGAAGCCATGATGGTTGTACCAAAAGCCAATCTGGCGGCAGGCTACTGGCTTATAACTCAGGAGGCTAACAGCACCATTTATAAGGTGATCGACATCGGACCCGGCGGCATAGGCACTGAAACCTCGGTTAATTTGCTTTCCGCAGGCGCTGTGCCACTAACTGCATCACATTTTGGTATCAGTCCTTCGGGTCAGATTGCCGTTGCTCCGAAAGAAGCAAATAAAAACATTCACTTGCTTGATTTTGATTTTTCAACAGGCTCTATCACCTTCAATTCACTCATTCTGAACTCTGCTACTACGGATGTTTCGGCTTCAGAAGCCATTTATGATGTCGAATTTTCTGTCAGCAATTTTTTTGCCTCCCAAACCGGAAGCACCATTGATCAGGCCGGACTGTTTGCCTACGACCTGTTAAACCCCGGCACTACGGCAAAGCAGATTTTTCCAGGTACCATATTCAGAAGCTATGGCCTGAGATACGGTCCTGACTCTAAAATTTATCACCTATACCAGGAGTCAAGTGGAGGCCCTCTGATTGTAGGCCGAATTGAAAATCCTGCTGATCAGGTCGATAGCCTTGTTTATACGGAAAGACTCTATCAACTTAGGAATTTTGGTGCACTACAATTTCCTGCCGTTCTGCCACCAAAAGTTATTACAATCCCTATGCCAACCATAATGAGTCTCGGAACGTGTGTATCTGATACTATCTGGTTTTTCCCTGATATGGACCCTTTCACGGATCAATTTCAATGGAACTTTATGGATACCAATTTCCCTGCCGATCAGAGCGCTGTAAGCCCGGGCTATAATTATACATCGCCCGGTGGATATAATGTGACGGTAACTACATCAGTGGCTGGAAACTCATCAACAGGATCACTTTCAATAAATATTACACAAACCCAGTTGCAAATTGACCTTGGAATGGACACAGTGATATGCCCGAACGATACCCTGTTGCTTGCAATTGACCCCCAGGTTTTTCCGCAATTACAGAATGTAGTCTGGTCTAACGGTGAAACCAATGTATCGTCGATCTTTGTGACGGAAGGAGGCAATTACTGGGTAAGTGGTACTGATAGTGCCACCGGATGCAACATCAACGACGCCATACAGGTTGACGAATATGGCCTGAATATCACCATTGCAGCTATCTGGTATTTTGGCAACCTGGCAGGACTGGATTTCAATCAGCAGCCACCGGTCCCACTTGACGATGGGGCAATGACTGCACCAGAAGGGTGCGCGGCATACTCCGACAGAAACGGAGATATCCTATTTTATACAGACGGGCAAACCGTTTATAACAACTTGCATCAGGTAATGCCTAACGGAACCAACCTCGCTGCTGATCCGGGTGCAGCCCAGTCCACCCTGATCGTACAGTTTCCATCTAATGAAACATTGTATTATATCTTTTCAAATACATGCACAAATCCCCTGGTTACCTGTGACGTTTTTCAGCTCAGCTACTCGGTAGTGGACCTTAAGGTGGCAGCCGGAGGTGATGTGGTTATTAAAAACAAGCCGCTATTTAAAAACAGCACCGAACGTATCACTGCCGTATCGTTCGGGAATATTTTATGGCTTGTAGCGCATGAATTCGGCACCAACACTTTCAGGGCATATCCTGTCACGGAATTTGGGATCGGAGCGCCGGTACTTTCTTCAGTAGGTTCAATCCACAGCAAACATGACGGAACAATGGGTGACGGATATATGAAGTTGTCAACTGACGGTACCCGTATTGCGGTAGCACTGCCTTCGACAGGTTCGAATGTGGTAGAATTGTTTGATTTTGACGCCTCCTCAGGCATTGTAAGCAATGCGTTGCAATTAGACCTGAATGACACCTCGGGCAAAGTGTACGGCGTTGAATTTTCACCAAATTCAAACTGGCTGTATGCTACACTGTCTAATTTTGAATCGGGAGCACAATCTAAGATTTATCAATGGCACGTTGACTCCACAACCCTTGCGGGCAACGTAACCGATACAGATTATATCAAAAGCTCTAGGGCCATCATTTCGAGTGGTACGACCACTGAAGCGCTGGGAGCCATCCAGATCGGCCCTAACAACGCCATGTACGTAGCCATCAATGGCCAGTCTTTTCTGGGGACCATAAACAATCCGGATGGCCTGCAGGATGGTACCACCAATGCATTTGCGGACCTGACAAGCGGACAATCGCTGGCAGGAGGAACATCAAGTGCCCTTGGCCTTCCGAACTTTGTTCAAAACCTGTCTACCCAGTTACCAGCGCCTGAAATTTTCATACCTGCCACTGCTTGTGCAGGAGATCTGATCAATTTCAGCGCCACCGCTACATCCATTATTGATGAATTTGCATGGAGTATTTTCGATTCTTCAGGAGGCCTGGTAGGCACTTCAACGAATCAGGGTGATACTATTACGCTCGTTATTCCGGACACGTACATATTCAGTGTACGCATATTTAACCGCTGCCTGGACCCGATTGCCTTTCTCACTGATTCAATAACCGTATTTCCAATACCACTTGATCCGTTCGGACTTAATGCCGTTCCCATTTGTGATCAGGTGATTACACTTACGCCTTACAACAACGATCAACACACAGAATATGATTACCTGTGGAGCACTGGTGAAACTACACAGGATATCATCGTATCCGCGATCGGTACGTACAGTCTGGTTATCACCAATCCGGTGGCAGGATGTACAAATGATTTTGAAGTATTTGTAGGCCCCCCGTTTACCGTAGATCTCGGCGTTGACCAAACCATTTGCGACGGCACGTCGCTGACGCTGGACTCACAAGCCAACGCCGATAATTACATCTGGGAACTTACAGTTGGAGGTACGTTATTTCCGATAACCGGCTTTGAATCATCCCGGTTTTTACCACTTAACCAACTTGGCCCTCCTAATAATCCGGCTCTGCTACCCGGCCAGATCAATACCATAACCGTTGGCGTTGTGGATCCGGTCAATCCGGTTTGTATCGTCCGGGATACGGTGGAAATCACCATAAATACATTACCGGCGGTAAATGTAACTGTCATGGATGTAGATACTTGCGGAGTAGCAAATGGTAAAATGGATATAGAGGGAAGTGCGACAGAAGATGTAACATATATTGTTACAAGCGGTACTATACTTATTACAAACCTGATTCCCGCCGGCACCGGACCGGTTACAATCGCCGGGCTTGCGAGCGGCGTTTACTCCGTTACCATTACCAGCAGTGTTACGGGATGCACTGATTCACAGAACGGGATTGCTATTAATGAACCCGCTACATTCAACATTGATCGTACAATCACGACCAACGATGGATGTGATCCTTTATTCCCGTCAGGTACCATTACATTTGTTCTGGATATCAACGCATTTCCTCTAACCTACACCCTGCGTGATCAGATTACGAATATAGCGGTTCCGAATCATGATAGTGTAAACGTACCTGCGGCAGATGACAGCACAAATTTTACACTTGTGAATATTCCAACGGGAACCTACTCCCTTGATATTAATACGGCCGGATGTTCTGCATTTGCCACAGATATAATTGTTAACAAACTTCCGATAACCGACCTTGATGGTCCGGCCATTGTAACGGCATGCGATACACAAGTATTATTATCAAACTTTTTTACAACCACCACTCCGGGAGCTGTCATCGAATGGTCCCCGGATGGGAGCGCCGGAAGCTACCAGGATGCCGTCACCGTACCTTTCACAACGCTGGGTATTACGGATATATTCATCCGGGCGACCAATGATCCCCTGGTTTCATGCGATTCCATACGTAATACACAAGTGGTTCTGACGCCACAACCAACTGTTAGTGTAGTTGCAACGGAGGATTGTTCAGGTTTTGTGAGATTGACTGCTAACCCCGACAGTTACCCGGGTGCATCATATCTTTACCAGTGGTTCGGCGGTGGGCAACCCACCTCCATATCTGCACAACAATCGGTAGATATATTCAGTAATGGCACAGATTACAGGGTGGTGGTAAGTCATGCTGTTAATCTTACCTGTAATGTCACCTCGGCGTTTCAAACGGTGGTAATACCCATACCATTTACAGTACAGCTTAATTCCACATCTGCCTGCACAGACGCTGAATTCACAGTCACAGCGGCTACCTTCAGGGACGACCTTACCTACAAGTGGTTTATTAACGGTGTGGAGCAGGGAGAATCGTTAAACCAGATCGTTCGCGAAAATCTTCCGGGGTTATACCGGGTTGAAGCTTCTGACGACAAAGGTTGCACGCAGTCCGACGAGCTTGAGATTATCATCAATGATCCGACTCCCAGTGAGATTCTACCACTTTACACGGTATGCTTTCAGGAGGTAGGCTCACTTACCATTGACCCGGAAGCCACTTATCTATCATATACTTGGATAAACCGTGAAACCGGACTGGTTATTGACACTTCGCCCACATTTACCACAGACCAACCAGGCAAGTTTCAGGCAAATCTGGTTAATGGTTTTCAGTGTATCACAAGTGATGCTTTCGATGTGATCGAAGACTGTGAAGCCAAGATTATTGCACCCAATGCATTTCATCCGGGAAGTAGTATTGAGACGAATCAAACCTTCCACCTGTTTACAGAATTTGTGGATGAATTTGAGATTTTTGTTTACAATCGTTGGGGCGAGCTAATCTTTCATTCCAGCGAGAAAGATTTCAACTGGGACGGAACACTAAACGGCAAATTGTCACCAGTGGGCTCATATACCTGGGTAGTTAAGTACACGAAAGAATTTGGTGGTAAAGGCGAAACACTTAGTCAGTTCGGCGGTATTACGCTGGTACAGTAAAAATAATAATTATCTATAGATTGCATTCTCTTGCTCGATACATGCAGACACTGCATTTTTGTAATAAAAATTTATCATAATGTTTAATAAAAAATATTCATCTTATGAAAAAGCTTATTCCAGTACTCCTATTTATTTTTGTAATCTGTATTTACGGATTTACTGATTACAACCAGATTTTAAATACTTCCCTGAAAATCACCGTGGTTGACTATCTTGGCAATGTGGTGAAGGAGGCAAGTGTAACACTTTACCCAACTGATAAAGACTACAGAAATGAAACGAACGCGGTTACAGAAACCCAATACACAGATAAAAAAGGAAGGGTTACATTTAAAAAACTTGAGCCAACAATATTTTTTGTATATGTAGTTAAAGACGATATGAATAATGTAGGAGGCGGGGTACAAACGGATACGCTCGAAAAGGGCAAAATAAATAAAGTGAATATCGTTATTGAATGATAATTACAGTTGGTCAACCATTTACAAATGAACATTTGTCCATCAGTCACTTTTCCTTTTGAACCGCTTTCAAGCAGTAGGATATCTTTACAGTTGTATTTACTTTACAACTTTTAAATCTTTCTCACCCGATTGCTATCGGAATCAAGATGAAAAAAGTGTTGGTAATAGCCACAAATGCAATTTGCGGCTACATCCTTCTTTACTTGATTGCTTCATAACGTTCAATTCCATCGTCAATTATGCCTGGAGGCGATTAATAGAGGATTCTGACTACAAACAGTGATAATCCTTTTATACCTTTGCCTGTAATGGCAGAAACGGGGAAAAATATAGGTAAAGCCATACAAATTCTGGAATCCGGAGGGTTGGTTGCCATTCCAACCGAAACGGTGTACGGGCTGGCTGCCAATGCCTTTAACACCGATGCAGTTGCCCGTATATTTGAAGTCAAGAACAGGCCATGGTTCGATCCGATAATCGTGCACTGCTCCGGACTAGCCGAAACGGAACAAATTGTAAAAGAAATTCCTGATTTAGCCCGTTCACTGGCAGAAAAATTCTGGCCCGGACCGCTGACCATGCTTTTGCATAAACAGGATGACATTCCTGATCTGGTCACAGCAGGTAGACAAAAAGTAGCCATTCGTGTTCCGGATCATCCGATTACATATACTCTTCTGAAATCGCTGGATTTTCCGCTCGTAGCGCCGAGCGCCAATCCGTTTGGATATGTAAGCCCCACCTCAGCACAGCATGTAAACCAGCAACTTGGAGACCATATTGATTATATTCTTGATGGCGGTGAGTGCCACGTAGGAATCGAATCCACCATTGTAGGGTTTAAGAATGATACAACAGTTATTTACAGGTTGGGTGGCCTGGAACCAGCAAATATTGAATCAATTACAGGCAAAATTGTATTCAAGCCACAAAGTATCTCAAATCCCAATGCACCGGGTATGCTGGAAAGCCATTATGCCCCGGAAAAAAGAATGATCCTGGGTAATGTGGATGAGCTTCTAAAAAAATACGATTCGGATAAAACAGGAATTATCCGGTTTAAGCGACAAGCAGGCAAAAAAGCTTCCGGAAATGAATTGTATCTATCCGTAACGGGCGATTTAAGAGAAGCTGCAAAAAACCTCTTTTCGATTCTCAGGCAAATGGATACAATGGATGTGGAGGTAATACTTGCAGAAAAAGTGCCTGAAGAAGGACTTGGGCTTGCTATAAACGACCGGTTGAAACGAGCCGCAGGAAAACGGATGCAGAAAATAATTACCTGAACATAAGACAAATGAAAACAGTAGATTCATTCGATTTCAAAGACAAAAAAGCGCTGGTCCGTGTAGATTTCAATGTACCCCTCAATGACAAATACGAGATTACCGACCTTACACGTATAAAAGCCGTTGAGCCAACCATACGGAAAATACTGAACGATGGCGGATCTGTCATCCTGATGTCGCACATGGGCAGGCCCAAAAGCGGACCTGAGGAAATGTTTTCATTAAAACATATTGTAAATGAACTGTCGGATCGTTTTGGTACTATGGTGAAATTCGCATCCGACTGCATCGGTGAGGAATCCATTAAGCTTTCTGAAGCTCTCAAACCGGGAGAAATTTTATTGCTTGAAAATCTCCGGTTTCATGCAGAGGAGAAAAAAGGGGATGCCGGTTTTGCACAAAAGCTGGCAAAACTTGGGGATGTATATGTAAATGATGCTTTCGGCACCGCCCACCGCGCTCATGCCAGCATCTCGGTTATAGCACAGTTCTTTGACGATAAAATGGCCGGATATGTAATGGAAGCCGAGCTGGCAAATGCTAAAAAGGTGCTGGAAAGGCCTAAAAGGCCTTTCACCGCCATAATGGGAGGCGCTAAAATCTCAGACAAAATTTCCATTATCGAAAAAATGCTCGACAAGATAGATAACCTGCTTATTGGCGGAGGCATGAGCTACACTTTTTTTAAAGCCCTGGGAGGTAAAGTAGGAAAATCGCTTGTGGAGGAAGATAAACTTGAACTTGCAGCTATGCTCATCAAAAAGGCAAAGGAAAAAGGCGTAAACCTTGAACTTCCCATCGATTCAGTTATTGCCGATGATTTCAATAATAATGCCAATACGAAGATTGCCAAAAACTTCTCCATCCCCGATGATTGGATGGGACTGGATATCGGACCGGAGGCACGTGAGGTGTTTTCAAACATTATACGTGAATCGGGTACCATTATGTGGAATGGCCCGATGGGAGTTTTTGAAATGCCGAACTTTGCCAATGGAACGTCTGCCATTGCACAGGCGGTGGTTGAGGCCACTGAAAGAGGTGGATATTCACTGATCGGCGGGGGGGACTCTGCAGCAGCAATTAATAATCTCGGTTATGGCGATAAAGTATCGTACGTTTCTACCGGCGGCGGGGCCTTACTCGAATACATGGAAGGAAAAGAACTGCCCGGGGTTACTGCCCTGGAGTCTTAACCGATTCCACATGAGGCGCCCGTAATCAATATCGTCTTTGCCACAGTAAAATATATTATTATTGAAAATAAGAGGGTACTTGAAAATTTAAACTCGAATTTATAACTTTATTAAGTATCCTTTTTTATCATTACTTATTAATCCTGCATCCATCATTGCCCTCGCAATCAGAATGATTTCCATTGGGTCATCCTTTCTGAATTTTTCAACGATTTGCTCAATCTTTAAAGGTTTGGATTCGATATATTTTAAAATAGTGTCTTTCAGATCACTGTTTTGTCCGTCATCTGCTTTTTTCTTTTTTTTGTCAATGCAGGTATCACAGATACCACACGCACTGTCAATCTCTTCTCCGAAATAATCCTGTATAAGATGTGTGCGGCAAACCTTATGCTCAAAAACATACCTGACCATAAATTCAAGCTTCTTTTTTTCGGTCTGTTTGCGACGTTCATAATATTTTCTATCGATTAGAAGTTTTCCGGCATCAAGCCGTGGTGTAAGAAATACAAGTTGAGGTAGTTCTTTTTTAGGTGCATAGGCGACCACTCCCAGTTTATGAAGTCGTGTAAGATCATCTTTTATCTGATTTTCTGGTTGCCGTAGTACTTGTGCAAGCTTGTACTCCGAAATCTTTGTAAACTGCGTAAACAACTCGCCTCCGTGCATCCGTAACAGCACCTTGATCAATGGATCAAGATATACATTTGCCACCTGAAATTTATATAACACGTCGTGTTTTAGTTGAATAAACAATGCGGATGAGCCATGAACCCCCTCTGACAACTGAACCAGGTTCTCCTCTCCCAGTCTCTTTAACACATGAAAAACGTCCAGGGAATCCAGGTTATACTGTGCAGCAAATTTGTGCAACAAAAAATCAAATCCCGAACTGTTCTTACTGCCCTCTGCCATCTTATAATAATTAGCCAGGCATTGATATATATGCCGGATAAATTTTAGACCAGGATAAGATCTGGCAAAATTCTCACGTGCTTGTGCTATATCGTTTAACTGATAAAGAATAATTGCATACGATTTATTTCCATCTCGACCAGCTCTACCTGCTTCCTGGTAGTAGGACTCCATATTATCATTGAGTCCAAGATGAATGACCGATCTTACGTCAGGCTTGTCGATACCCATTCCAAACGCATTTGTAGCCACTATCACACGTACCTTCCCGCTTTTCCAATCATTCTGCATCTTCATACGATCGAAATAAGCAAGACCTGCATGATAATACCCTGATGATATTCCGGTTGTTTTAAGAATATCTGATACCTCCTTGCTTTGTTTCCGGGATTTTACATAAACAATGGAGGTTCCGGGTATTTTATTTAGTATTTCCACCAGTTTTCGTTCTTTATTCTCAACTTTTCGTACAGAATATGACAGATTTTCCCTGGCGAATGTGCCTGTAAAAATTTCAGGCTCCTCAAATTGTAGTTTGTCAACGATTTCTTCCTGCACCTGTCTGGTAGCTGTTGCCGTCAGCGCAATCACCTTTACCTCCGGCTTCATAATCCGTAAGGTTTCGATTTCAAAATATGCAGGTCTGAAATCATGTCCCCACTGCGATATACAGTGTGCTTCATCTACCGCGATCAGGTTTACATGCATTCGCTTAACCCGTTCTTTAAAAATCTCAGACTGGATTCTTTCCGGTGAGACATATAAAAATTTGGTATCCCCATATATACAATTATCAAGCGTAATATCGACTTCTTTGGGATGCATACCTGAAAACACTGCGGCAGCGGGTATTCCTACGCTTTTAAGATTTTCAACCTGGTCTTTCATCAGGGCAATCAGCGGGGTTACCACAATACAAATACCGTTTTTCATCATTGCAGGCACCTGAAAACATACTGATTTACCTCCTCCGGTCGGCAAAATGGCCAGTACATCCCTGCCTCCGATAACCGCTTTGATAATATCTTCCTGCAACGGCCTGAACCGGCTATGTTTCCAGTATTTTTTTAATATGTCAATGGGCTGATTCATGGAATCCCTGCTAAAACGAAATCAATTTAATTTAATATTATGATTTGGTATGTATATTCCCATATATTTGGCTTAAAAACGCTTATGCCATACATCCGGGTAATACCGCACGAACAGGCAGAAGGGGAACTCAGGAAAATCTATGATAATCTGGTGAATACCCGTGGGAAACTGGCTGAAATTCACAAAATCCAGAGCCTCAATCCGCAATCAATCATCAACCACATGGATCTGTATCTGACCATTATGTTCGGCAAATCTCCGGTTCGCCGTTACCAACGCGAAATGATGGCCGTAGTGGTTTCGGCAGCCAATAAATGTCCCTATTGCGTGGCACATCATGGAGAAGCACTCAACCATTTCTGGAAAGATTCCGCCCGAGTCAATAGGCTTGCCAGAGACTATACCATGGCCGGCCTTGATGACAAAGACCTGGCACTTTGCAGGTATGCTTTTGATCTTACCGCCCACCCTAAAACCATTTCAGAATATGATCATATTGCCAATCTGAAGAAACAGGGAATTGAAGAAAGAGCGTTGCTGGATGCTAATCTGGTAATTGCATACTTCAATTTTGTCAACCGAATTGTTACAGGATTAGGTGTGGAGCTTGAAACAGATGGCGGAAAAGGGTATGATTATGATTAACCTTAGGATAAATAATTCTGTTACATGAATAACATCACCACACAATTTCCTCTTTATTCAAAAACGCCGCAATCCCCCGCCTGCAATCTTTAGTGGCGCGTGCTTTGGCATTCATTTCAGAAGCATAATCAAGTGCTTCATCCAGTCGCATGGACTGAACTTCTGCAATCATTTTTTTTGTTATGCCCATAGAGGTAGCTGAGTTTTTTTCAATCAGTTCACGGGCAAATAATTTCACTTTTTCCTCAAGATGGCCCGCATCTACAATTTTATAGATAAGGTTATTGGATAAGGCATCATCAGCGGTAATCAGCCTGCCACTAACCAACAATTGTCTGGCCCTTGCTTCCCCGATCTTCCGCAACAAAAAGACCATGACCAGAGCGGGTATAAATCCAATACGTACTTCCGTATAACCAAATTTTGCCTCCGGTACGGAAAAAGTAAAATCACATACCGTAATCAGCCCGCAACCACCGGCAATAGCGTGCCCTTGAATTTGTGCAATTACAGGCTTAGGAAATAAATAAATTTTTAACAGCAATTCTTTAAACAACCTGGAGTCGCTCAGGTTTTCTTCATAGGTATTTTGCTGAAGCTGTTGTAAATAATCCAGGTCAGCGCCGGCGCTAAACACACTTCCGTTTGCTCCTAAAATAACTACCTTTACCGATTCTTCTCTTTCTATCTGGCTGAACGCCTCTTTCAGTTCTGAAACCATTCCCGCACTTAGCGCATTACGTTTTTCTGGCCGATTCAGCGTAATGAAGCCAATCCGGTTTTTTACGTTTATTTCTACAAAGTTCATTTAGATTACATGGTTGGTATGAAAATGAATTTACACAGAGATGCTGCCAATTAGAAAAACGGGACTGTATAATTTCAGCCCGTATCAATTATAAAAGCGCCCTTCTCCTTTACATTATGATATTTGAGTCCTAACCGGTTCAAATCTCTTACAGCTTGCTGTAAATAATAGAAATCATTGGAACTGTCGAAGATCACCTTTTTAAAGGTAAACAGTTTTTGAAGGTGAGCGAAGTCTTTCACCGCATTGTTGGAAATTATAATGTAATCAACCCCGAATGGCCCTTCAGTAATAAATTCGCGATCAGGCGATTTGCTGATGATCAGGAATACGATCTGGCCTGAACAGAATATTTCTGTACCGGACAACTTTGTTTTATTAATCGGGAATGACTGTATCGACGCCATATCTGCTGTTGCAAGTCTGAAATTGGCTGTGTGATAAGGTACTTTTCGATAATCATCTGCATCTACAGCTACCGTATAAGAGGCCAGATGAGTCGCATCAATAATGTCAATGACGGTTACTCCGGGAACATCATATACAATTATCCAATGCTGGTTACTTTTGCTGACCTGATCAAAAACAATAGAAAGAATAAAAATAATCCACACTGTAACTGCATAGAACAACCACTTAAACTTTTTTTCAAAAAGAAAAACCAAAATGCCTGTAATAAACAGGTAAAGCAAAATTACCTGATGTTGGGGAAGGTAAATATCTTTTATATATGCACCGGGAATATTTTCAATAAATAGTACCGACCTGTTCATAACCCCAATTACAAACCCCAGTCCGGTTGCGAAAACTGCTGATATTAAGCCGAAACCAGCAAAACTGGAGATCAAAAAAGCCAGTCCTCCTACAAGGATGATCCCGGCAGATGGAACAACAATTAGGTTTGATATAAAAAACAATAATGGGTAATTATGAAAATAGTATAATACCAAAGGTAAAGTAAGAATCTGGGCTGCAATACCTACCGACGTAAGACTCCATATTTTTTCAAAAACCTTGTATTTTGAAGCAAAAAGGCTGTTTATTGAAGGGTACAACCAGACAATTCCTATCACGGCAAGGTACGACAACTGAAAACCCACATTGAACAGTTGCATCGGATTAATGATCAAAAGCACAAAAGCTGAAAAAGCAATGGTATTGAAAATGTTGGGTGTACGGTAGAAATATTGTCCTATGCTGATGATAGAAAACATCAGCGCGGCACGCGTTACGGAAGGTGAAAGACCTGCTATTGCGGCATAGATCCAGAGTATAATGACTGTGAGTAATACAAATCCGGTTGTTTTACGGTATTTCCTGAAAATCAACAACAGAAAACCGTATAAAATCCCCAGATGTAATCCTGAAATAGCCAGTATGTGCATGGCTCCGGTATGTGCATAAGCCTGCATTAATTCATCGCTCACATCTCCCCGTACTCCCAATAGCAGCGCTTTGGCTATGCCCTGGTGGTCCGGGTTAGTTATTTTTTCAGTTATAGCCGTGATGCCAAAATTCCTGATTTGATTGATAAGTGCAATAATCCGGTTGGGCTCACTTTGTCCGATGACCAGATAATCTTCATGCCTGAGAAAATGCCTATGGAAAATATTCTTGTTTGCCAGATACATCTTGTAATCAAACTCTTTGGGATTTCCAGGCGGTTCAACCAGAGCGGGAGGTGTGGTTATCATAAGCTTTGTACCATACCTGATGGAAGAATCACTTGCAGGAACATAAAGCAATACCCTGCCAAAAACCCTTTTCCAGTCTTTTGGGGTACTTGCCTCCGTAACCTCCATAATTACTTTCTGGAAATTTTTAGTTTGTTCAGGCCAGGAATCAATGGTGCCCGTATAATGTTCCATTGGGTAGTTCGAAAAGTGAAATTTTGAATGATCTTGTTGAAACAGATAGGTTCTGGCCATGCCGAAAAGGCAAATCAGGCTGAGGGCAACAACACCAACAACCGGATTAAGACTAAAAAATTGCTTATTACCTGCAGTAAGGAGTACAATATAAAGTGTTGCAACTGCTCCAATGAGTATCACGGAAATCAACAGGTCCAGATGGAACTGTACCGCTATTAATATGCCGACAATATAGGCAGGTGTAAAGCGTACAAATGGATATTTTAGCCAATGGAGCATATGGACTATTTATTTTGAATTTCAAATTAAAAAATATTCAAACAAATCCCCCGCTATCAGTCAGAATGTATATTTTGATAAAACCGAAAGAACCCTGTCTGGTTGCCTTTACTCTCCCTCCAGATCAGTGCAATGGGCGGGCATTAAATGCTGATAATTTGCTGAATTCAAACTTGACGACACGGATATTTTGCAATTTTGAGCACAAAGCGAGGCAATGGCTGTCAGGAGGTTGATTTTTGTCAACCCAGTAAGAAATTGATTGTAACAATTACAAAAAAATCTAAGAGGATGTGTCACTCACTCCATACTATCAATCACCAGTTTTACCATCTCCCCCATGTTTGGTGGGTTAAGCCAACGGGTTACGATTACCAGATCATGCTTTTCGTCCACTACAATATAATTTCCTCCAAAACCTGCCGCATAATAAATTGTATTGGGCACGCCTTCTATTTGCCGACTGCCCTTGTTGAGCCACCACATATACCCGTAGCTTTCATTAGCGTTGGAAGGCTGTTGCACCATTTCCACCCATTTTTCGGAGATCAATTGTTTTCCATTCCAGTTACCTTTTCGCAGAAACAAAAGTCCGAACCGGGCATGATCCATGGTGCTTATAAAAACACCTCCTCCGGAATGTCCACCACCGCTCACCGACTGCATTTTAATACCATCCACGTTTACCCACGAAGATTCGTACCCATACCAACGCCAGGTAGATGAGGCCCCGATGGGGTCCATAATTTTTTCTTTCAGCACCATGGGTAACGGTTTTCGCCAGACCTGAAGTAGCGAATAGGCAAGTACATTTACTCTGACGTCGTTGTATTTGAAATTCGTACCCGGCTCTTTAAGCTCACGGTATTTCCAGTCATCAATACCACCTTCTTTTTGCGGTCTGTCACCCCAGTCGGGCATTCCAAACAGGACACCCGACCAGTCTGATGACTGATTCAGCAGGTGGTGCCAGGTAATGTTTGAATTGTGTTCACCTTCAAATGTGCCGTCCCATACATATTGATCAACATGATCATTCACATCGGTAATTAATCCGTCATCGAGCGCCAGACCTGCCACTGAGGACAGGTAACTTTTGGTTACACTGAATGTCATATCCACGCGATTTAAATCTCCCCACCGGGCAATGATGTACCCGTCTTTAATTATCATGCCCGCTGGTCCGCCTCTCTTTTTGGTAGGCCCGGAAATTTTATGATATGGTTCATGCGCAAATCCCTCTAATATCGCGATACGCAGGTCGTGAACTCCGGTGTATTCGTTTGATTTGGCAAATTCCACAGCCATAGACAGCTTTTTTGCATCAACGCCAAGCTCCTGAGGCGATCTGAACTCCCATTTATTTCCTTTTGGCGGGTAATACTTGTGCTGAGAAAATAATTGTAACGATGACAAAAAAACCAGCACCAGGATAATAAGTTGTGATTTAATATTTTTCATTTAAGGCAAGATTGTACATTGTCTGAACGATTCACGGATGTGAATTTATTCACTTTTTATAATTAATTAAAAGGTAACCAATATTAGCTACGCCTTTCAACTTTTTTCGCCATGACTTTTATCGTAGGCAGAAATGATATCCTTCACAATCCGGTGTCGTATTACATCATGTCCTCTGAACTGGACAAACCCTATATCCTTAACGGATTGAAGTACTTCGACGGCTTCGATCAATCCTGATTTTTGATTTTTCGGGAGGTCAGTCTGTGTGGTATCCCCGGTTACGATCACTTTGGAGCTGGGACCCATTCGGGTAAGAAACATTTTGATCTGCATGGGAGTTGTATTCTGTGCCTCATCCAGCAGAATGAATGCGTTATCCAGCGTCCGGCCTCGCATATAGGCCAATGGGGCTATCTCAATGATCCTATTCTCTTCGTAATATTTAAGTTTTTCTGCAGGCACCATATCATCAAGGGCATCATACACCGGTCTCAGATACGGATCGATTTTCTCCCTCAGATCACCAGGCAGAAAACCGAGATTCTCACCTGCCTCTACGGCCGGCCTCGTAATAATTATTTTTTTTACTTCTTTGTTTTTCAGCGCCTTCACGGCAAGCGCAACAGAAATATATGTTTTCCCCGTGCCGGCAGGCCCAAGGGCAAATACAAGGTCATTTTCTTTACAGAGATTAACCAATTTCTGCTGATTGATGGTTTTTGCCTTGATCAGATTACCATGCGTGCCATATATCAATACTTCTTCACTTGAAGGCATCCTGGGAGTAAGTTCTCCCTCATTCAAACAATTTTTCACCGTATCGGCAGACAACATACCAGATTCATTAAAATGGTCAATGAGTTTGAGTATCACCTGATTAATCTTAATTACATCGGTGGGGTTTCCTTTTATGTGTATAGTACTGCCTCTTGAAATTATTTTACTGGTAGGAAAGGCCGTAGCTACCGCTTTAATATTCTTATTCTGAACACCTAGAAATTCGGTAAGAGAAATATTTTCTATCTGAATTGTTTTTTCAACCAAATTAATTGCGCTTTAAGTGATACGGTTAATTAATAGTAATAATACACCTGATTTGAAGGCGGAAAAATTGCAATATATTATTCGTAATATCAGAATGTAATTTATCGTTTTATAGAGCAAATTTTAATTATTTTTGCTTTTGTAAAAATACGCATTTTTTTAAAAGGGTACATGGCGCTGATAACATTTTTATCTGACTTTGGGCTGAAAGACCACTATGTAGCTGCAGTAAAAGCCTGCATTCTCCGTATCAATTCGGGCCTTCAGATTGTTGATATCAGTCATGAAATAGCCCCCTGCAACCTGGCCCAGGCTTCATTTACCCTGCAGGCTGTTTTTAGGGACTTTCCGGAAGGCTCGGTGCATTTGGTAGCTGTTAATTCTTCTAACGGGCCCGATGATAAATTTCTTGCACTAAAATTGGAAGAACATTTTTTCCTCGGAAATGACAACGGACTATGGGGGCTTATCAGCAAAAGCGAATCTTCACATGTTGTTGACATAAATTCACTGAAACCGCAGCAAACTTCGTTTCCGGCAAAAGATATTCTGGCGCCTGCAGCAGCAAAACTGGCCAGTGGTACGTCGTTGTTTGATCTTGGCGAGCAGATTAAAACATACAAAAGAATGCTGGACCGCATTGCCCGGGCAACTAAAAAGCAGATTTCAGGCCATGTAATTCATATAGACAATTACGGAAACCTTATTACCAACATCCGGTTTGAAGATTTTGCAATTCTGAGCAAGAATAAATCCTATACGGTTACATTCGGAAGGGAATACACCAGTAATATACAAGGTTCTTATAACGGAGTGGACAGCGGGGATACTTTCTTACTGTTTAATTCCTCTGGTTTGCTGGAAATCGGAATTAACAATGGTCATGCAGGCCACCTGCTCGGCCTGGGGTTTGACAGTCCGGTAATCATCCAGTTCGAAGAATAATAGATTAGTACAAACTAAGCTTCATGAATTAAGTGAATTATGAATATGCATGGGCCAGGAATAGGTCCAGGTTGGAAATAAAGATATAAAAACATGTAGTATGCTGATACGTATTGTAAGAATGACATTTCATGAGGACAAAGTGGGTGATTTTCTTCGGATCTTCGAAGAGTCGAAACATAAGATCCGGGCATTCCCCGGATGTAGCCACCTTGAACTATACCAGGATTATAACGCCACTCATATTTTCTCAACCTATTCATATTGGGATAACGAGGAGGCTATTAATAAATATCGCAATTCCGAATTGTTTAAATCAGTATGGTCCCATACGAAAGCGCTTTTTGCAGGAAAAACAATGGCATTTTCTTATAAATTAGTGGACGGACCGATTGGCGAAAATCCTGTTTCAAAAGGAATAAATTAACCGATTGTCCACCATGGTGAAACGAAGGTGGGAAGAATCTCACGAATTGTTACACACTTTACTATGAGACAGCCTCGTGTATGGATATCCCAAAACAGGAGCTATGCTTTGTGGAAGGGCATGGTACAAACAGAAAAATATACTTAATCAGATATATTCGGATATATACTGACATTTAAAAATATTATCAATTGGATATTTCTTTTTTTAACTTATCGCCGAAAACGGCTTTAAGCTTTTCAATTTTAGGAGCAATCACATACTGACAGTAAGGCTGTGATCTGTTCAGATCGTAGTACTCCTGATGATAGTTTTCTGCAGTATAGAAATCCTTGAAGGGTGTTATTTCCGTGACAATCGGATCGCGGAACGCCCCAGATCGGTTGAGTTTGTCTTTGTAATGTTCTGCTAGTTCTTTTTGCTCTTCATTGTGATAAAATATAGCGGACCGGTACTGGGTGCCAACATCTGCACCCTGCCTGTTAAGTGTGGTCGGATCATGCGTTTTCCAAAAAACTTCAAGCAATTCGCTAAAACTTATAACTTCCGGATCGAAAACAACCTGTACCACTTCCGCGTGGCCTGTCCTACCTGCAACCACCTCATTATATGCCGGATTTTTAACATTTCCTCCGGAGTACCCTGAAATTGCCGTTTCAACCCCATCGATTCGCTCAAAAATGGCTTCTGTACACCAGAAACACCCTGAACCAAAAGTTACTGTTTCTTTATTTTTCATAGTTTCCTGTGCGTATATACCAAAGGTAATAAATGAATTCAGCAAAAGTATTGTCCATTTTCTCATGATATAGTATATGCAATTTTAAGCGAAAGGTTTCATTTATTTAAATTAATTTACAGATGTTTCTCTCTTACATTCATTAAAAATCCTGAATTCACAACTTTCACAAATGCTTTTAACCAATTGAGGAAATATTTTTTCGATCGCTTTCTCCTTGTATGGAAATATATTTTCCTCTCCAATTTCATCTATATATCCACCCTTTTCGAGCACATTTTTTACAGATATTGTTAAGCTGCTGAGATATAACGCACCACCCTTTGCCCTGAGACTTATGGCTTCATTTGCCAATAATTCCGCACCGGCTACATCCAGCAGGTTTACGCCGCTGCATACAATCAGAATATGTCTGTAAACAAGCTTTTCTTCTGCCAGACGACCGGCTATATGATCAACCGATCCGAAAAAGATCGAACCGTCAATCCTCAAAATCTTCAACTGAGGACATTCCTGGAGGTGTTCCCTTTTTGCATTGGTGAACTTTCTTCGCAAGTGTTTCGGGTCAGGCGCCATCGCCACAATGCTTGGACGCGATGTTCTTTGCAGGTAAAAAATCAGCGAAAAAATAACACCCAGATATATGGCATATTCAAGATCCAGGAAAATAGTCGAAAAAAAAGTGATTAAAAGTACAGAAGTTTCGCGCTTACTGGCTCTCAGGATTTGCCTGATATAATGAAAATCAATTATATTGTAAGCAACCAGCAAAATAATTCCTCCCATAGCCGGTATCGGCAGATATGCGGTCAGCGGAGCAATAAAAAGCAAGGATGCCATAAGAATAAATGCTGCAAAAATGGCAGCCATAGGAGTTTTAGCTCCAGCCTGATAATTAACACCCGATCGTGTAAATGAGCCTGACCCGGCATAACAAGAAAAAAAGCTTCCCACCATATTGGATAACCCCTGCCCGATAAATTCCTGATTGCCGTCAATTCGCTGTCCCGACCGTGTTCCGATAGATCGTGCGATTGCAACCGCTTCAATTAACCCAAGCAAGGCAATAGCAAACGCATTGGGGGCAAGTTCTTTTATGGTAGATAAATTCAGTACTGGTACCGCAAATGGCGGCAGATGCGACGGCAATTCGCCTACCAGCATAACGCCGTGGGCTTCACTGCCAATAAAATAACTCAATAAACTTCCTGCCACCATGGCAATCAATAGATTCGGCCACATTGGGCTTATTTTTTTAATTATGATGGCTGTTGTAAGCGTGGTAATGGCAATCAATAAAACATATATATTTATATCTCCTAAATGTGTGCCGATCATATACCATGTATCCTTAAAAGAAGTTCCCCCTGTGATTTGAAATCCGAAAATATGATTCAACTGGCTTGTAGCAATTAGCAATGCCGCACCTGCAGTAAATCCAATCACCACCGAGTGTGATACGAAGTTTATGAGTGTACCCAAACGCGACAATCCTAATACAAACTGGATTAATCCGGCCATAAATGTAAGGGCAAGGGCCAGCCGAACAAAATCAGCTGATGACGGCTCTGCAAACTGGCTGATTGCCGCGAAAATAACGATGGAAATAGCTGTGGTCGGACCCGAAATCAGATGCCTGGATGATCCGAATAGCGCTGCCACCACCGGAGTGACCATGGCGGTATATAATCCATATACCGGAGGCAAACCTGCGATCATGGCAAATGCCACACCCTGAGGCAACACAATCACTGCACCTGTAATCCCGGCTAACAAATCAGATTTCAGTGATTGCTTTGTGATGCTTTTACCCCAAACCAGAAAAGGGAATAGTTGATATATTAAGTTCTTTTTCAAAAACAAAATTTAAGACAAATTAAAAAGGCCGACAGAAAATGCTGCTCAATCCGCTACATTTATTTATTCAGGTAAAATGACACCTAGAGGAACATCATGTTCTGATTTACAGGCAACCGTACAGGCGTGACATCCGATACATTTCCTGTTGTCGATAATAAAACCGTATTTCATATTATGAGGATCATTTTTATCAGGTTATATATTTTCAATGAAGGGTTACCAAGTTATTCAAAAAATTGAACATATGAAAGAATGCCAGGCAGGTGTTAGCGAAGGATCTGTTAATATTAAAACAGGGTGGCGACTAGACAGATACTACCCACGCCGTGGTGTGGTCACAATGACAGGAAATGAAGTCAGCCGATTTAAGTTGTGGTCACCAATTCCTTTTTTGCCCTAACTGAAATGTTCTGGAAATATTGAATCCAAACCGGATATCACCATCCAAGAAATCATCCACAGTTTCGGTGATAAAGCCTTTTTCAAACGGAGCATTGGTGTTGGTGAACATCAATTGAAATACGTGTCCACCGGTTTCAATGTCGATTCCAATTCCGATTAGATCAAACGTTTCAGTCGAGGTCAGCGGGTTAAACCGATGGTAGTACTCCATAGTTAGGGCCAAACTACGTGTTAGCTTATACCGTAATCCGCCACCGAGATAGTATATATCGTTATCATCCTCAGCCGATGGAACGGCGTTTAAATGCACCATACCCGGTATTAGCTGAAAAGAAAAGTTGCTGTTGAATTTTCTTGCGATCAGTAATTGAAACGTATAACCAATCCGGTCTGCAAAGTTAATATTCTGCCCTTCTGAGCGCACTGAATTAATGGCATAGCTTGAAAACAAGACCATCGAAACCGGCGATCGCTGTTCGCCGGTTTTCTGCCGGAGAAATTTCCATTTTACAAAACCATCGTACGTTTTATTGAATGAACTTCTTCCAACTCCAATATTGAGAACATCCGTAATGCCGTACTCGAGTGCAAGTCGTATATTGGCTTCATCCAGTCCGAAAAATTCGTATATCCCATTATTTATCCTGCCAAACCGGTGTGATATAAGAAATTCAAGTGCTTTTTTATTTCTCAGTTTGGTGGAATGGCCGTTGATAATGCGGGTGCCTTTAAATGTGGCGATGACGTAATTGACAGATTCATCTGTTTCATCCAATAGGTCTAGCAAATCATCCTGGGCAAAAACCGGGAATGAAGAAAACAGAAGAAGGGCAAAAAAAACATATTTACTTTTCATAGCGCTTATATTCAAAATTAACTGTTACCTCTACCTCCTCTGCAATATTCTGAAACAGCAGTGAAGGTATTTGAATTTCATAATCTTCCAGCTTAACAATAAATTTGCTCTTGATAATTAATTTTTCACTTTTAAAAATCAAATTTCCCAGAATCTTGACGTTTCGTTTTACACCGTGAATCTCCAACTTACCTTCGGCCCATACGTCATTGTTTTCAACCCCTTTTTCAAAGTCAAGCACATTACCTCTAAATGTTATTTTAGGATATTTATCCGACTCCATATACTTTTCATTGAAATGCTCCTGCATTAGTGACTTTGCAAACTGAAACTGATTAACAGGTATTGAAAAAACAAAATCACCGTTATCGGCATCAAATACGCTTTTTGCTTTTTCATTCCGTGCTTCAATATCTTCAAGTAGTGCACTTGAGAAAAAAACGATATTGCTTTTTTCAGAAATATACTTCTGCCCTACGACAGATGTGCAGATAAATAGTAAAACCAGAAGGGATATGGATTTCATATCAGTTTAACTAAATACGTGATTTTTATTCATAACAACAAATCGTAAGTATTGGTTAACGGGTCCAGTTATACATGCCCATTTCTTTTTATAATTATGCAGAACAAATAAATCGGGCTTTATTTACTGAATAGATTATCTATGCTAATAATACCATGCCATTAATTATCAATTGCCCCGTCATCCACCCAGCATGCAATCAAATCGATCTGCTCGTTAGTTAGTGAACATTTTAATTTTGAATAATTATTTAATACTTCATTTTTATTTTCCCTAGATAAATTTATTAACAAGTATCTGATAATTAGCGAAATATAGAAAAGGATTTCCAGTTCATTCAGAAATCCCTTGAAATCATAACTACCCGTTACTCCCTATGTCGCCCTGTGCTAACAGCGTACTCAGGTCAGAATCACTGTTGTATACATTGCGTGTGCCCGTAGAGCAAAATTGTCGATACTATTTACAATCTTGGGCTTAGTTGCTGTTGCTTCCGATGTTGCCTTTTGCAATCTGACTGAAATTGACTTCATGGATAATCACATGGCCGTCAAAATCAAGAATTTGTGCATATGTAAGCTCATCGCCATCGTTATCCATTTGTTCTACATTGGTTATACTTTGTCCAGTATCGCCACTTACTTCATTAAATGTAAATAATATACTTCCCCCTGTGGCTACACTGTTTTCGTGGATGTGTGCCGGGAGACTATCGCCTGATTTTGTGCCTGACATTTGAATTGTAGCAATCGAAAATCCGCTTTTACGCTCAGCAAATGTTATTATTCCGCTTACACCGGAACTATTCACCTCATCCAGGTTATATACTTTTGTTTCTCCTGTCAATACATTCTGGCCAATATCTCCGTTCGCCACAACGGTAAATTGTACAGGACTGGGATGAACAGTAATATGGCCGTCAAAATTGATTAAATCTTCGTATGACAACGGCGATCCGTCATCCAGGAATTGGACATTAGTAATACTAATACCGGTTTCTCCGATAATATTATTAAAACTCACATCGATAGTCCCTCCTTCAAGCGAGGTGTTTTTATGAATGTGTGTGGCATGATTATTCCCACTGGTTGTGCCTTCCATGGTTATCGTCACAAGTGTTGATCCATTATTTCTTTCTTCAAATAAAGCGATACCATTTATATTATCAGCCGATGAAGAAGCCAGTGTATATAGTTCCGATTCGCCGGTTAACGCATTCTGGCCAATATCTCCCTTTGCAATTATTGTAAATTGTCCAGTGCCCGGATGAACGACAATATGACCGTCGAATGCAACCAACTCATCATAGGTAATGGGTGTACCATTATCCTTTTCACTTACATTGGTTATGCTCTTGCCTGTTGACCCATTTACATTCGTTAAGCTGACATCAATTGTTCCTCCTTCAAGTGCTGTATTTAAATGAATATGAGTTGCATGATTGATGCCCTCAGAAGTTCCTTGCAGGGTCATAATAATAAGTGTTGCCCCGCTGATTCTCTCTGAAAACACGGCTATTCCACTAATGTTTTCTAAAGAATATGCGGATATTATATATTCTTCAGTCATGCCTGTGAGCACATTTTGGCCGACATCGCCGGTTGCAACAATGGTCGAAAAGTTTGTTTCGCTTTGATGTATTTTCAGATGGCCATTTAAACTAATAATGTCACTGTACATTACAGGTGTACCGTCGTCCATCTGAGCTACATTGGTCTCACTCAGTCCGGTTGCTCCATCCACATTATTCAAAGAAATAATAATACTTCCGCTTTCGGAGACAGAATTCGCATGAATGTGTACCGGATGATCCATTCCTTCGGAAGTACCTGAAAGAGCTACCAGCACCAACGTTTCCCCATTGATACGTTCTGAAAACCGTATATCTCCTTTTATGGATTCGGCTGTAAGACTCAGTACAGACACGGAAGTTTCAATACCTGAAAGGGCGTAAGCGCCTATATCGCCTTTTGCCACCAGCACGCCAAGTTCGCTGTCGCTCTTATGCACATTTACGTTGCCATCAAAAAGGATCAGCTCGGAATAGGTGATTATCGTACCGTCAGCGAGTGATGCAACTTCAGTCTCACTTTTACCTGTTGTGCCATCCACGTTGGTCAACGATATCAGAATACTGCCTGGTTCAGCAGCATATCCGGAATGGATATGGACTGGGTATGACTCCCCGACAGTTGTTCCGGAAAGACTGACGGTAATCAGCGTACTGTTGTCATCGCGCTCGGCAAAGGTGATTGTTCCATTTATAGCGAAATCACCAATATCTTCCAAAACATATACTTCCTTAATTCCGGTAAGTCCGATATCAATATCAACTTCAGGGTCCTTATTGTCACAAGCAGAAGTCAGGACCAGAGATGAAAGAAATATAATACGAAATACCATGCTATTCAGTTCGATATGATTTTTCATTTTATGATTTGGTTACGAAATACAAAATAAGCAGAAACTTACTAATTACAAAAACCTGATTAGTCTAAGAATAAAAGTCCACTTGAGCATTGATATACCACAGCATATATAAGGTAAGCGATTGAGTCGGTATTGATCTTTCTAAACTTACATATTAACTAACCCTTATTCATTGCCTTTGAAAGGAGCTATATCTGGAAACGACATAATAAAGAAAGCATAAGAAGTTAATAGCAAACCCAGCCGACTACCAGGTATCTGATGCTATTTCGCAGAGTTTATTAGTAAGCCGGTCAACGTATATATCAAATTGAAGCGGATGCTTTATACTATTTAGGTTTCCAGTCTTTGATCAGGATCCCTTCCCCGTATTTCTCTACTACCAGTTTCTGTCTTACCTTCCATTTTAGTTCACGGATCACATCTATTGGTAAACTGACTATGTAGGTACTGCCACCGGCTGTTTTCTGTAGATTGCGTATATGACTTTCCTCTATGGTTCTTCTGCCCATAATATATATAGTTTAATATATTGAAATCTATATAGTTTATTATATTGAAATCCATATAGTTTTAATAACATCAGCAATCGTCCCTTTCGACGGAGTAAAGTTAGTGACTTTTGTGTGTGTATGTTATTTTATGTTATTCAGCGTGATTGTTAGGGGTTAATTGGTTGGAAAAACATCCTACGAGATTCAAATTGGGGCTACTTATTCTTTGTGGATTCAATTTCGTTTGCTGATATAGTAGCTCATTGTATATCGTTTTATATTTACTTAAATTCTTTCTTAAAAAGTAAACAATAATTTTCGTACTTTAATGTGACTTTTGTTAAGAATTCATTATCTGAATTTAATTCAAGTATTCAATTGAATATTTTGTAAAGTTGTAATATATTATTTTTAGGTACAATTATGGACAACCCTGAAATTAAGCAAGCTATTTACGCTGAAATAGCCGATATGGTAAAATCAATGGCAAATCCACACAGGCTGGAAATCATTGATTTGCTAGCCAACGGAGAGAAATCAGTTGAGCAGATTGCCACAGAAACACGCATGAGTGTTGCAAATGCTTCACAGCACCTGCAAAATCTGAAAAAAGCCAGGCTGCTTAAAACACGAAGGGTAAAAAATTTCAGATTATACAGCCTGACCAACAAATATGTATATGCAATTTGGAAGACGCTCCGTGAATTTGCAAGGTTGCAAATTCCTGAAATTGATAAAATCGTTGATGACTTCCGAAGAGAAAATAATACGGAAGTGGTGTCACTGAACGATCTTGAAAAATACAAACCTTACCTGCTAGTGGACGTAAGGCCTAAAGAAGAATACGAAAACGGACATTTCGATGAAGCGATAAATATACCGGTACCCCAACTTATTTCTAACCTTAGCCGGCTCCCGAAAGATAAATATATCATCACGTATTGCAGGGGTCCATTCTGCACGTTTGCTGATCAGGCGTTAGAGATACTTATTAACTCCGGATTCAAGGCTGCCAGGCTGGAAGAAGCGTTTGTAGATGTAGCAAGGTAACTTTTGACGGCAGATAAGTGAGCCAAATTCACACCCTCATGATTTCTTTTCACCCCATAATGTCACAGTGCATTAAATGCCTGTTTTATTATTTACCCTGGGATCAGGGTTTAGCGTGCGGGCCGTCTTCATAGACTTTTTCGCCTGCGGTAACCCGAATATCCAGGATATTCTGCGGTGGCGGCAACGGGCAAGTGGCAAATTCGGTAAATGCGCATGGCGGATTATATGCCTTGTTGAAATCCAGGACCACTTTATTATCCTTTCCCGGTTTTTCCGTATACATATACCTTCCCGCACCATAGGTGGAATCCCCGTTGGTCATATCACCGAATATGACAAAAAATTTGTCCTCACCACCATCCAGCACATCCAGCGTATAGTTTTTCCCATCTATCTCAAATGACAGCTTTCCTGCCGATGGCTGAGCATTAGTAGTACCGATAATATTTTGTATGGATATGGTATTTTGTTTATCCGAAGGGATGAATGTGGCTTCCACCCTCCATATTTTTGATAAGTCAAAATAATCTACTCCTTTGAAATTCTTCCGCACCGGATGTTCTGTATCTTTCAGGCGTATGCCGTATTTGTCACCGCGTTTGATAACATACCATTTCAATGTACCGAAAACCAACGATGTTGGCTTCCCCTTGCTGTCATCCATCAGCTCCAGACTGTCAACCCGGCTGCCGTTGTTCAGGATTTCCACACCAGGATTAATAATCGTATAAACACTGTCGCCTTCCAGAAAGAAAGCACCGGTTACCGCAGGCGCTTTTCCGGGAAATACAATGTCGTTGGATGGATCAGAGCCGTACGTATTTTCTCCGGGGTTGAGCCAGTACAGGCCGGCCAACACGAGGTATCCGTCTTCATTGGTCAGGGCCTCATATCTGATTTTCTTCCAGGCATTGATGGACTCCACATACGCAGGATCTTCATCAGTTTTTACTTCACAACTAATAAGGATGATACTTGTCAACAACAAGATCAACATGAACAACCGATATAATCCACATATCTTCATCTGAACGACTTTCAATTCTACGAAAATTAAAAAAATTACAACTGTTTAACCCAAAATTGTCATTTGATATTTACAATTGATATACCGCGGTCTTTATAACCGGATTTTCTTCATCACTTACATCCCGCCATGCAAATATAAGTTTGTTTCCCTGGCGTGTCATTTGCGGGAAACCGCTCGCCCTGCTTACACTTGTTTTAGCAATTATAAAGGCATCCAGTTCTATTCCTTCCGCATCCAGATGCTTTACCCTGATCTCGCCCGCTACTCCCGTATCTTCCACCCAACTGACTACTGCAGATCCGTCATCCAGCATTTCAATATCCACCCGGCCAATTGGGTGACCATCGTCAATGCGCACTGGTTCTCCGAAGGATTTTCCTGCATCGAGGGAGTACGAAAAATTGATTCGGCTTTCCTGATCCGGCGCTGTGTACCAGGCAACCGCCAGATTACTTCCGTCAGATGCTGCCACGGGCCCATTTACCGGGCAACCCGGAATGTACCAGTTGTCATTGTAGATAATTTCAGGCGCCGTCCAGTTTCCTTCCTCCCACCGAACGATTGACATATCCCTGATTTCTTTTTCAGACCGGTCCCGGTATAAAACCACCGGACCATGCTCTGTCAGCGCCACACTTGTCTGGCAACAATCACAGATCCGGTCATCCAGCTCGAATTCTTCCCTGATATTTCCGCTGAAGTCCATAAAAGCAGCCCGGATAGTCATAGCTCCACCTTTCTCCCCGGTATTTCTTCCATCGAGCCAGGCGGCAAAATAACCATCCTTCCAGTGAAGAATACTCACAAACCCATGCTCTGTAGGTGTTTCCGTTTCATGTGGAATAACAGGTTCACTCCAGGTTTTGCCTCCATCGTGTGAAAACACCATGAATACCCCATATGCGTATGTTCCTGCTGCTGTTTTGGCAAGGTAATGGGCAACCAGGTGACCCTTTCCGTCACTGGCAACCATAGGGAAGTCTGCCCAGTTTACAAACCAGTCACTACCCGATGTAATCGTACGGGGTTCACTCCATGCCTCGTTATCGAGCGTGGAAAACTTTAGCAAACTTTCATTCTCTGTATTTTCTACCCAACTTAAATATACGGTTCCTTCAGGATCGGTAAAAAGATTGGGTTCGCCACTTCCTGTGGATGCTGGCGACTCAATTGGCATAAGCTTCGATAGTGCAGTTGCATCCTTATCTGCCGAACTCCCGGAGGTGTCGCATCCGAAAAACCAAACACCATATAACAGAATTAAAAAATATTTCAGATTTTTCATATTTATTGTTTTGGGATACCTTTCAACGACAAAGAAAATATATAATGAATATCAGTGAGTTATAATTAAAAGCGACAAAAAAGTGACATGAATATACGCACTAATTTGTGCAAAGATATAAAATTTGAATTCCCCCAGGAAATATCCTTAATTGGAGTTTTAGTAAGGAAGATGGTTGGATTTGTTACACTTCCCAAGCCATATTTAGCGTATGGCCTCCATTTCGTTTCGGACGGGTACGTAAGCAGTTGGACCGATATCACTTACATACCTATGGAGAATTTTATATGTCCTTGATAGCATAGACTGGAAAGGTCGAGCCACAGACAATACCTTTAGAACGTCTTTGGAGAAGGGTAAAGTATGATAAAGTATAACTAAACCGCCAAAGGATGGTATCGATTTATAGTTACTTTTAGCCGAATACTTCAATCATAATAACATAGAATGAACATACAGGATATCAAATCAGAGCAGATCTATTATCAACTAAATAATAAAGCTGCTTAAAATGAATATATTTACGGAAGTAGAACTTAATAATATTCTAATCCTGTAAATGGGGTGTCATCACATTAGTAATTTAACTTTAAAGCTAAAACTTGCAAACTGCTGAGTCCTGGCGAAGCCATTGTGGAAATGAAAATATAATGAATCATTTAAAACCTCAGAAGAATTAATCTAAGAAATAAGAAGTATAAAATGTAAATGAAATGTCTAATCATTGCAGCCGGTCGTGGAAGCAGATTATCCAGTAGAGGTAATTCCAAGCCCCTCATTCCCCTTTTGGGGTTGCCCCTTATCCAACGTAGCATACTGACTGCAAGAAAAGGCGGCATTAATGACTTTTTTGTTGTAACAGGTTATGAAGGAGAGAAAGTAAGGCGTGATCTCGACAGATTCGGTCAGGGAAGAAACATCCATATAACTCATGTTATCAATGAAGAATGGGAAAAGGGCAATGGTATTTCCGTCCTCAAAGCAAGGGATTTTATCAAAGAGCCATTTGTTTTGCTGATGGCAGATCATCTTTTTAACTATTCCATTCTGGATGGTCTGAAAAGAGAACAAATTTCAGATGATGAAATTATCCTTGCTGTTGATCATAATATTGAATCCAACAAATTGGTTGATCTTGATGATGTTACCAAAGTACTTGTAGAAGACAATAAGATAACAGCGATTGGGAAAAATATCAGCAATTATAACGCTTATGATACGGGAATTTTTCTTTGCTCCTCTGCCCTTTTCCCGGCAATCATAAAAAGTTTATCTAAGGGAGACAGTTCTCTTTCTGGTGGGATAAGGATACTTTCAGGTTTGGGATATGTTAAGTCATTTGATATTCAGGATAAATACTGGATCGATGTAGATGATGAAAAGGCATTTAAAAAAGCTGAAAATTTGCTTATTAGTAATTTGAAGAAGGCTTCTGACGGGCCTGTTTCAAGATATTTGAATAGACCTCTTTCTACCCTACTAACAAGGTTGCTACTAAATACAAATATAACACCCAATCACATTTCGATCTTTTCCTTTATACTGTCTATACTGGGTGCTGTTTTCTTCTTTTTAGAAGGGTACATTAATTTAATGATTGGAGGAATATTGGCACAAATATCATCTGTTATTGACGGGTGTGATGGGGAAATAGCAAGGCTGAAATTCAAGGTTACCGAGTTTGGCGGATGGTTTGATGCTGTTTTGGATCGTTATGGAGATGCTTTTCTTCTCTTCGGACTGACTTACCATGTTTATTTAACTGATGGTCGGTTCCTGTATATTATGATAGGATTTTTGGCAATTATCGGAACATTTATGAACAGTTATACAGCAGATAAGTATGATGGATTGATGCAAAAAAAACTCAAGCCAGGAATGCACTATTTCAGGATAGGACGTGACGTGAGAACATTTATCATTTTTATTGGAGCCTTGGTAAATCAACCTCTTTTAATCCTTATTGTAATTGCCCTTATGACAAATGCAGAAAATGTGAGGAGGGTATTAATTTTACATAAGAATGGATAGGATTTATTTAGTAAAAAGAAAAATTGAAGAAGTAATTAAAGGATCATCTGTCCCTGAAGATCCCATTCACTCAAAAAACACGCTGAAGTGGTTACTTAAATTAAAGCCAAATGCAGATGAAGGTCTAAAAATAGCTGCTTTAAGTCATGATATTGAGAGAGCCATTGAGAAACGGAAAGTAAGGCGTAAAGATTTTAAAGATTATGACAAATTTAAAGATGCGCATGCTTTAAACAGTGCCAAGATTATTGCAAAAATTATGCAAGAATGCAACATAAGCAAAAAAATGATTGATGAGGTATATTTTCTGGTGAGACATCACGAAACAGGAGGCACTAAGCCAGTTGATATTTTGAAGGATGCAGATAGTATTTCATACTTCGATGTAAACTTGCCTCTTTACTTTGTACGGAATGATCTAAAAGAGACAAAAAGACGTTGTTTGTGGGGATATCAAAGGTTGTCAGACAAGGGTAAAAGTATCATTGCCGGATTTGATTACCAAAACAAAGAGCTTAACGCACTAATGAGGGATTGTATTAGGGAAAGTGGAAGGTAAAAGAAAGTTGCAAAATACGACAATCCATATCTGTTGAAATTTAAATAGTAAACTAAATTGCTCTGACTTATCCAATTCAATTTGTTCTATTACTCTTTTATCACTTTCTAACAAGATTAAATCTTCCGATTCTTATTTTCAGACCTCGCAGACCTATTGTTGATAAGCAGTATATTACAGATATTATCAAAGAGTCCTAATATTTTAACTGTAAATAAAACAAAAAGCCATATGCTTCCACCAAATTCTGTAACAGTGATAGGTTCCATATCCATGGATCAAATAATCATGGACGGTAAAAACATTGAAGTCCTGGGGGGGGTAGTAACTTATGCAGGCTTGACATTCCGGAAGCACGATATTCCTACCCATATTGTAACAAATTTCGCTAAAGAAGAAAAGTATATTTTGAATAAATTGACTAATAAGGGAATAAGAGCTTATTATGAGTTTAGCACTGAAACTACACGTTTCATCAATACCAATAAAAGTAATAAAAGAAAACAGATGGTTCCTACCCTGGCGGATCCGATAGAAGAAGGATTGATTGAAAAGACTCTTCCCATAGCAAATCATATCCATCTCGGCCCATTACATCCTTGGGATATCCATCCGGGATCTATAGCATACTTGAAAAATTACCTTAAAAAAATCAAAAAGGATAGCAGGCCCTTGGTAACTCTCGATGTTCAGGGGTATGTCCGGGAAATAAAAAACCAGGTGGTACGGACTTTAGTTTCAGATAATCTGGAGGAAGCACTGTGGTGTTCTGACATCATAAAAGCTGAAAAAAAAGAGTTGGAAGTAATAATTGAACACTTCAGAATCACACCCTTGCAATTAATTAACAAATATAACATTCGGGAACTGGTGATCACCGAAGGATCCAAAGGAGGGCAAATCTTGCGTCCAAAGGCGAAACCCATCTCATTTAGGGCCATTTCAATAAATAATTTTACTGATTTTACCGGTGCGGGAGACGTTTTCTTTGCTGCCTATCTGATCAAACATTTATATCACGGGGAAGAGATATCTCCATCATGCAACTATGCCGCCCGGATAGCTTCCTTAAAGATTAAAGGAGACTATATACTCTCAAGTAATCTGGACTTAGATAGCTGTAAGACAATAAAGCCTCTTCATCCAGCAGGAATCAAGATGTTGCAATAGTCTTTAACGAAAAAGGGAAGTAAAACTTCCCTTTTATTTATTGATTTGTATGAGCCAGGTCAGGTCTGCTAAAAGATTCGGATTGTTCCTGTTTTCTCATTACAGCGCTCAACTATTGAGTTTAGATTCGCCGACTTTTTCATTTATCTCAGCCCTTGAAGCCCGCCAAGCTTCAGGATTTGCATAGGAAGTTACAAATACCACACAAGCCTGCTCTTCACCAAACACGTTCCAGTACATATTGGTGCTTACACTTATTCCTGCGCTGGTCCATTCAGCCATCCTCTCAAGTCTTATTATTTTGATTATCATAGTATAAAAGAAAGTCTCCTAGAATCATCTTAAATTCACCTTAAACGAATGATTTGATCCTTAGACTTTGAAGTTTGAGATTACATTCCAATACAAAAAGTGATATAAACAGCTTTTCCAATATGTGGAATTTTCAGGGGGGGCCAGGTTCTTCTATGCATCTTTCAATGTCGCATGTTTTTAAAATCTTGACGCTTTCGTTTTGAGCCCTTTTATATAGATGTTGCATTTGAGATGAAATCCAGGTGAATTCCTACAACTGAGAAAATGCGATCAAGTTTTATTAGGCAAAACAGTAAACCAAACCTAATTACTTTCGTAAACACCATCAGAAGTAAATTTAACTTAAAGCCTAAAATTATGAACAAAAACTATCGATTATTAAGGAATGTAGCTTTGACATTGGCAACAGGATTTTTTTTAAACCCGTGTCTCGCACAGGTCGTTACCTCACCGCGAGATCCGAGTCCCGCAGCGGAAGTCACACAGACCGTAGGATTAGCAACCGTGAAAATCAATTACTCCCGTCCATCGGTTGTAGCTCCGAATGGTACAGACAGAACCGGCAAGATCTATGGAACAACAGTAGCGCATTATGGGTATCAGAAAGCCTTTCCAACATTTGGCTCCGGGAATGACTTTCCCTGGAGAGCCGGAGCAAATGAGAATACTACAATCACTTTTTCCGACAATGCCAAGGTAGAAGGACAAGATATTGCTGCGGGTACCTATGGCTTATTTATGGCATTAAGTGAGTCTGGAGCTGATGTCATTTTCTCCAGAAACGCCGAATCATGGGGAAGTTACTTCTATGATGAAACTGAAACTGCATTGAAAGTGACTATTCAGTCTGAAGAAATACGATTAACCAAAAGACTGACATATAATTTTGTAGATGTGACTAAAAATTCAGCGGCAGTTGTGTTGGATTGGGAAAATAGACGATTTCCTTTCAAAGTTGAATTTGATGTTGTTCCCTCCGTATTGGCCAGCATGAGAAATGAGCTTCGAAGTACTGGAGGTTTTGGCTGGCAGGGGTACAATACGGCCGCTAATTACTGTTTGACAAATAATACAAATCTGGAAGAAGGGCTTAAATGGGCGGAGGCCTCTATTGTAAGTTCCTCAAATTTCAATAACATGAACACCAAGGCTAAGATTCTGACGGAACTGGGTAAAACGGATGAGGCAAAAGAAACAATGGACCTTGCTATGGAACAAGGAAACCCGTTACAAATTCATCAATATGGAAGAACCTTAATAGGTGAAAAGAAGCTTGATGAGGCCATGAAGATATTCGAATATAACTCGAATAAACATGAGAATACATGGCCTGTTAATGTAGGGTTGGCTCGGGGCTTTTCTGCCAAAGGGGATTACAAGGCTGCA
The DNA here is from genome assembly GCA_022571715.1 of Bacteroidota bacterium. Lineage (GTDB taxonomy): Bacteria > Bacteroidota > Bacteroidia > Cytophagales > Cyclobacteriaceae > SZUA-230. Next base: position 52,521 of record JACZXH010000002.1, read on the forward strand.
TTGAAATATATGCAGAAGGCTCTGGAGAATGCGCCACAACAGTTCAATAAGGATAACGTTCAAGCAAATATTGAAAAGCTTAAGAAAGGGGAAGATATCAATTAGGAACAGAAACTCTGACGAGTCAAATTAATCCCTGATAATCACATCGATGTTAAGGGACTAAATGAAAATTTACTAGGACCAAAAATAGTCACGACCCTCTGAACCTGCACACTGACAAAGAAGATAAATGCCACCTTATTGCAGTAAGATGGCATTTAACTTTCATTATTTGTTCATCATTAACAATGCAAGGCGAACTGTAAAAATTTTTAGTGTGAACAAAGGTTTTGGATTCACTAAATCAGATGATTCAAGTAAAGACATCTATATACATTGTTTCTCCACCAACGGCTTCTGAATCTCTTTACTGATGCGTATTAAACAGCAAGACCTTGTGAATAGCGAACCGAAAGTTCCCCTGAGGATTGGTATCCATATTGGTGAGATAGTCCGAAAAAATGATGATGTGTTCGGCGATGGGCTGAACATAGCTTCACGCATAACCTACCTGAAGCAACATCCCAAATCTTAACGGTTCCGTCCTGACCTGCAGATACAATTAATTTGTTATCCTTACTGAATCGGATAGAATTTATACTACCAATATGGCCCACTGGTGGTACCAGTTCCAAATGTTGAGAAAAAGCCGGAATGTATATTATTAATACAAGCCCGATGGTCCGAAGAGTTTGCTGGGGCAAATCGCGAATAATAATGCCATCTTTTCATTTTGAATATGAAATTAGTTTGTAGTCTTGAATTTTTCAGCTTCATTTGAGCCACCGGTGACATTCCCCTCGCTATAAGAGTGCGCGCCCGCACCGGCCAGTTTTCCTTCATCAACTATGAGATATTCATTCCGAATAGGCTTGCTTTCAAACCAGCATTCCAGTATCTCTCTGGTACCGGCAGCATATCTTGACTGTGCTGATAATGAAGTACCTGAGGTGTGTGGTGTCATTGCGTGGTTAGACATTGTCCTCCACGGATGATCATTAGGTGCAGGTTGCGGAAACCAGACATCACCTGCATAGCCAGCTAAATGCCCATTATCCAATGCTCTTGCAATAGCATCGCGGTCGCAGATCTTTCCTCTAGCCGTATTAACCAGGTACGCACCACGTTTCATTTTGCTAATCATTTCCTCATCAAACATATGTTCCGTTTCAGGATGAAGTGGGCAGTTTATCGTCACGACATCACATACCTTTACCATTGACTCAACACTCTCATGAAAAGTCAGGCTGAGCTCTTTTTCAATTTCATAAGGAAGTCGGTGTTTGTCAGTATAATGAAGCTTCACATCAAACGGTTTCAATCTTTTGAGTACAGCAAGTCCAATACGACCTGCTGCAACAGACCCAATATTCATTCCCTCAACATCATACGACCTAGAAACACAATCAGCTATATTCCATCCACCTTTGATTACCCATTTGTATGAGGGAATATAATTACGAACAAGAGCCAATATCATCATTAAGACATGCTCCGACACACTGATGCTATTGCTATAAGTGATTTCACAAACTGTAATCTTATTATCTATTGCTGCCTGTAAATCAACATGATCTGAACCGATACCAGCCGTGATTGCCAACTTAAGCTTCCGTGCCTTTGCTATCCGCTCTGCAGTAAGATACGCAGGCCAAAAGGGTTGAGAAATCACTACATCCGCATCAACAAGCTCTCTCTCAAACACAGATTTAGAGCCATCTTTATCGGAGGTTACGACAAGGGTATGCCCACGGTCTTCAAGGAACTTGCGTAGTCCTAACTCACCGGAAACACTTCCGAGAAGTGTGCCAGGAGTATAATCAATGTCATTGGGAGTCGGTAAAGTTTGTCCGTCAGGATAAGTGTCAAGCTTAGGAATATCGTCACGAGCGTAATTCGTTGGATAGCCTCCCACCGGATCGTCGTAAAGTACACACAGGATTTTCGCGTTGATTATTTTATTCATAATAATTTGTTATTAACTCGATTTAATTATTTTATATTGTCTACACAATCCGTGTATAAAAAAAATAAGACACTCATTAATTTCGAATCGGGAGTATTCATTGTTTCATTTTTCAAAACATCTAATAAACGGTATTCTTTATCCATAAGAAGCAGTTCTACTTCCAATGTCCGCATAATTATCAATATACATTATTTTATTCAGAAAACATAAAAACTGTTAATCGCAAAGACAGGATTTATACGGAGAATTTTGTTAACTTCCTTTAGTCCATATAAAATAAATCTCTAAATTGTCAATTATCCGTTGTTCAATAATCCCCCTTGTATTATTTCCGGGGATTGAGAATCACTGGGAAAAATAAATGGTTATCAGGGATGAGCCGAATGGAATTAAAATGTGTTAGAAGCTTCTCAATTTCTCGCAAGCAAATAATTAATCACCTCCACATCTTCATAATAGGTCGAATCCTGAATAGTCGTCATCATTGTTTGCATGTATTGGGCTTTATCGGGATGATTGGCCATGAGTTATTCCAAAGATTCTGGCTGAATATTCAACCGGTAGTCCACAGGATGGATGGTGGTATGATTCAACTTTGCTGCCAGCCGAAATCCTATCTGATAGATCTCGTTGGCCTTGAGGCTATCCGGGTTTTTGTGTTCTATGTATTGAAGATATCGTTTCACCATTATAGAATCTCCATAGGAGGCTTCTATAGCGATTTTCGTCGGCTGGAATTCAGCCAATAATATTGCCAGGTCTTCCAGTTCAGCCTGACGTTTCGCTGTAGTTACATCATCAGCTTTCATATTTGCCATATCCAGGCCCGGATTCACCATATGGTAGGTACCCAATAGCATGACTTTCACAGGCTGGGATCCCTGACTAAAGCCATGAATTCCGTGCATCATTAATAGTGCAAATACTAATCTTCGTATCATTTTGTTCTGGGTTATGAACATTGGACTAAGATTTTAGGATGATGGTTACATTATTTGCTCGGTTTATTCTAAATCATATTTTCTGCCGCTTTGCAGACAATTATTATTATGAAAATGCATCCCTTTTAAGTCATACTCATAGGCTTCTTGGTTAACTTGGTAACTTAATTTAATGTTTTTCGATTCTTTGATAAATTTTTCTATAATGAAATTTGTTACCTCTTTCCTTGTATTTATATTTGCCGGCTCCATCCTGATTTTAATTCAGTTCTCCTGCACCACGGAAAGTTCGAAGGAAGGAGAATACGCGCTCCTGGATTCTCTTCTGAATTCCCGAAGGATACTCCTGCCCAATGGCTGGTCTCTCTCGGTACCGGGAGAATCTATTCCCCTCGGTGATTTCCCACTTAACCTGGTGGTGTCAAAAGATGGCCGGGTGCTGGCAGTTACTAATAATGGTCAAAGTGAACAATCTATCATGCTTATCGATCCCCATACATTTACAGTGACAAGTGAAACGGCAATCCCGAAATCATGGTATGGACTGGTGTTTAATGATGACCACTCGAGACTGTTTGCTTCCGGAGGGAATGACAATATGATCATAATTTATGACACGTCGGACGATGGCTTAACAGCAGTAGATACTTTAGTACTTGGAGAGGCATGGCCCAAAAAAATATCCCCGACAGGATTGACATTAGATCAGAAGAATGAAAACCTGTATGTGGTCACAAAGGAGGACAACGCTCTCTATAAAGTCAACCTGCTAAGTCGTGAAAGTGAACGTCTTTTTCTTGGGCATGAAGCCTACACCTGCACGTTTTCAACGGATGGATCTGTTTTATATATTTCTCTTTGGGGGGGTAACTCCGTCGTTTTCGTTGATCCTGATAATCTTTCCATTTTGCACACAATCCCAGTTGGAAGCAACCCGAATGACCTGGTTCTGACTCTTGACGGAAAATACCTTTTTACCTCTTGTGCCAACGATAATTCGGTGCACATTATAGATACCGAATCAGCAAAAGTGATTGAGATATTGCATACAGCTTGCTTCCCTGACGCGCCTGCGGGAAGTACCCCAAACGCCCTGGCCTTTTCCGGTGATAATAAAAGGCTCTACGTTGCCAATGCCGATAACAACAGCCTTGCAGTATTTGATATTTCGGAAGTGGGTAAAAGCAGAAGCCTCGGATTTATTCCTACAGGCTGGTATCCCACCTCGGTCAAAGTGATCGATCATAAGATCTGGGTGACCAATGGTAAAGGGTCGTCCTCTTTTGCTAACCCGAAAGGACCCAATCCCTATATCAGCAGAACGGATTCTACGGAATATATTGGAAGAATGTTTAAAGGAAGCCTTACCATGATCGACGAACCGGATAAAAGGGCACTGAAGATTTACACAGAAGCAGTTTATACGAATACTCCCTATTCCAAAGAACGGGAACTACAATATTCCGGGGAGGAAGGTAATCCCATTCCTCAAAAAGTTGGCGACCCCAGCCCGATCAGGTATGTGTTTTATGTAATCAAGGAAAACAGAACCTACGACCAGGTTTTAGGAGATATGCCAGAGGGGAACGGAGATCCCGAGCTTTGCCTGTTTCCCGAGAAAATCACTCCAAACCAGCATGCACTGGCAAGGAGTTTTGTGCTGCTTGATAATTTTTATGTTAATGCAGAGGTAAGTGCTGACGGTCATAACTGGTCTACAGCGGCCTATGCGAACGATTATGTTGAAAAAACATGGCCAACAAGTTATGGCAGCCGGGGTGGAACGTATGATTACGAAGGTTCAAGAGAAATTGCCTTTCCGTCGGAAGGTTTCATTTGGGATTACTGTCAGCGAGCAGGTATCAGCTACCGTAGCTACGGTGAATTTGTTTCGAATGGCCGTACCGGGCTGGAGAGTCTCCAGGGACATTTCGATGCTGATTTCCCAGGCTATAACCTTTCCATTCCGGATATGGTACGATTTGAAAAATGGAGGGAGGATTTTGATTCACTTATTGCTATTGATGCCGTCCCGCAGTTCAATTCAATCCGCTTACCCAACGATCATACGTCAGGTGCAAGGGTGGGCACGCCTACCCCTAGGGCTATGGTGGCGGAAAACGACCTCGCCGTGGGAAAACTCATTGAGCATATAAGCAACAGTCCTATATGGGGTGAGTCGGTTGTATTTGTATTGGAGGATGATGCCCAGAACGGCCCTGATCATGTGGATGCACACCGATCACCGGCGTATATTGCAAGTCCATATGCCAAACGAAATACCAGGGTAAGCACGATGTATTCCACGACCTCCATGCTCCGAACCATAGAGCTCATCCTGGGACTGCCTCCGATGAGTCAATACGATGCTGCGGCAACACCGATGTGGGAATGTTTTACTAAAACCCGGGATCTTACACCTTTCGTATCTCTCGATCCCAGTTACGATATCCATGAAATCAATATAGAAGAGAACGCAATCTCCAGGCTGTCCGACAGCTTCAATCTCGAGGTCATCGATGCAGCTCCGGATCATTTGTTCAATGAAGTAATCTGGAAAACGGTTAGAGGTCTGGACAGTGAAATGCCGGCGCCGGTAAGGGCTGCATTTATACTACAGCAACCCGAAGAGGAAGAAAATGGTCACGATCACAAGTGATGTGCCTGAGGTGGGAATTTGTAGCAGATGGAATGCTGCAATAAAATACATACCAGGAGTGTGCGTATTTTCTTAGCTACAAACCATTAATCATAAGGTTGACGATTCTTGGTTTAAAAGCTTCGCAGCTGTTTCAACATTTCTTCAGAATCCCATTTTTTAGCGCCAACTTCATCATATACTATTTCGCCATTACGGTTGATTATGATGGTGGTAGGAAGCGCCACCACATCCAGGTCGTACACGCTGTTTGCCATATGCACAAACTGAAACGAAAATTCGGAGTACCTCTCCGTAAATTTTCTGATTTTCTCATGCTTTTCATCAGATGCCAGCAAAAACACATATTCTTCATCAGACAATATTTTGTTGGCGGCATCAATATCAGGCATTTCAGCAATACAAGGCTTGCACCAGGTTGCCCAGAGATTCAGAAACACCCGCTTTCCTTTAAAATTCATGAGATCAATCGGATTTCCCTCCAAATCTTCGAGTTTGATACGCTCAATTTTCGGTAGATCCTTTATTTCATTTATTTCTTCTTTTTCAACTAACAGCTCAGCTACGGCCTCAGCTACGACCTGGTCTTTCGACTCTGTTTTACAGCCGGTCAACAGAATTCCTGCCGGAAAGAATACAAAAACAAAAATTGACCTTTTTATCATCATTTTAAGCGCAGTCATCATCTATTCTATAATTTCTTAAGTAAATCCAAGCGCATTTTTTCTCCACAATACGGATTTAAGATATTTTCATTCATATGCAGCCAATAGGCTCCTTCGTGATGATTGTCATCGGGCAAAACTATTTATATATTTTACGCCATCAAAGGTATCGTTTTTTGCTTACGCAAACGTTATTTCTGACAATCGATTCAGGACGTTCAGTTACTGCCTGGCGGCAGTATTGGGGTTTTTAGCAGAATAACAAGGTCACTAAAATCGCGAAGCAAAAAACTGTCTGCCAGATAAAATACTGGTAGTTGAAGCGTTCAAAACTCATGGATCCGTCCGATCGCCTGATAAGTCGCTTTCATAAATCAGTATTCTCTATTTATACCGGTCTAAAGTGTGCTGCCGGTTAGTGATAATTATAAAAACAAACTAGGTTTTGTATCCCGGATTTGTAAAAAAACGTAACTTTAAATATGTTTGCAGGCCTTTTCCGCCTTCGCACTGAATACATTATGGCTTTGGCGGACAAAGTACTTTGCCGAAGTGGCGGAATTGGTAGACGCGCACGACTCAAAATCGTGTTCCTTAGGGAGTGTGGGTTCGATTCCCACCTTCGGTACTAAAGTATCCGAATCCGAAACTCCGGGAAGGTAGCCGGTTACCCTGAGAATCTTCCAGTGAGATTCAATTGGTGTCCTGACCCGGATACGCATGTTGGAACAGCCGCTCTGATAACGATCAGAATTGTCATCCCGATACTTGTGATGACAGGCATTATTTGGTGCATTTAGTAGTAGTTGACGTATGCTGAAGTGGCGGAATTGGTAGACGCGCACGTTTCAGGGGCGTGTTTCTTCGGAAGTGAGGGTTCGAGTCCCTCCTTCAGCACAATCATTTAAGATAAATTTCTGTAACTCATTTATTTATAAAGAGTATTTTATTATTCTGTTCTGACTGAATCGTTGACAGTTTTCCTGATGTAAATTTCCGTAATTAGCCTTTTAATTAGTTACAATTACAAATCGGAGAAAAGACTATAGCCACTTATACCATGAGATATTCCAAGACCCTTTTTCACCCATTTATAGAGTGTTACTTTGCTGATTTTAAAGTATGAGGTTCCCTCTATCTATGTGAGCCGCCTATCTTCTTCCTCCTTTTAATTTTGTAAGGGAAATTTTAATGTTTTGATCATTTCAATTTTGTTGATAGTCAATATTCGACTACCTTATAAAAAATGATTCAATGCAAAAATTGTAAGCACAAATTTGAGGGACACTTTGTCCTATTTGTGGTCAAAAGTATATCAACAAATTTACATGGCGATTTACCATGGAATTGTTCATGCGTTCTATTGAGTTTGAACAAGGATTATTCTACAACATTAAGGAACTAATTATACGGCCAGGTTCAGCTGTAAAACAATAAATCAACGGAAGAACCAAGCAATACTTGAATGCTGTAACATTTTCTGTGATAGGATTTTCGTTTTACGGAATAGCAACTTGGTTAGTTTATGATATTGGATTGGAAACTGACTCGAATCCAAACCTGAACACGATAGTAGGATCAATATTCATTGCAGCATTTGCATGTTATATCCTTATTGTATATGCTGTATCAAGAGGAAAATATAGTTTGTTAGAGAGTTTTCTGATTTCATTTTTTCTATTTGGTGAAATCAGCTTGCTGTTTACTTTGATAACATTTTCCTTGATTTTTTGTCAGTTCCAGGTTCATTAGCCATCGGTGTTATAGTTGCTATTCTGTATTTTATATGGTTTCAGATCAGTTTCTACCCAAGGAGCTTTCTCAAAATCCTTATAACAACCATTGGAACAATTGTTTTACCACCTTTATTGCTGATGTTGCTTGAATACGGAGGTCTGGATAACAAAACAATGCAAACTGCTATGGGTTCGGATGTTCCTTTTGAAAAGGAATTACTACTTGACCAAGCCCTTAATAATATTCGTAATAATTTGCTTCTTGGAGAAGATAATAAATTCGGAATGGATGCGGAATCTTGTACTTCCGAACTCGCGTTTATAACCTATGAATTAATTGATACAATTAAGAATGAAATTGTTGAAATAACTGGGGAGTTTCTAGAAGATGGCTCGTATATTGGAATTTTTGCTTCTGATTTTATTGATAACCAAACATTATCTGAGTTAAATCAAAAATTGGATGAGTATAAAATGCTCCTGTTAGGCTGTGGATGCGACGAATATGCTGAAATTTTAATCAATTTTGACAACGCTGATGTGGTGAGTATCAAGATGATAAATGCTCTTAATCTTCTAACCCAATTGCAAATAGATATCTTGATTTCGCAAAGGAATTGTGCACAGAAAAATTATGAATCTAAATCCAAACAGCAGATAATGTGAAATAAATTGTAAATTATGGAAACCCTAACATGTAAAAATTGCGGTGTAGAGTTTCAGGGTAATTTCTGCGGGAATTGCGGGCAAAAGAAGTTTGATTCTAAGTTGAATTTCAAAATGTTGTCATATTGGATTATCGACTCATTGGATTATCAAACAGGATTAATTAATACATTTTTAAGTTTGCAAACAAAGCCAGGTGTATTGATTCATGATTTTGTCGGAGGTAAGACCAAATCATATTTTAACCCGTTTACGTACCTAATTTTAAGTTTATCCTTCGTTTATTTTGTCAGTCCAAGTACCGCTGGTTGGTACATCCTATTCGTTCCAATTCTGTTCATTAGCATAATGTACAACAATATAGCATTCAGAAGAAATAGGTACAATTTGTTTGAAAATGTAATTATTGCATTGTTATTAAATTCTCAAATACTGCTTATTTGGCTTATCGGAGATTTATTAGAAAATATTACACCAGAAGGTAGCGCAATAGGTCCAAGAATTATGATAATATTAATGTGGATGTATATCATTTATTTTAATTGGAAGGTTTTTGATAAAGAAAAGAGAGTCATAAATATCTTGAAGTCAATTATATTCCCTTTTGTTATGGTTGGATTTCTGGTATTAGTTATGGAATTGGACAATCAATTTAATATTATCTCAACGATCAAAGGTTTGTTTTAGTGAATCAGATTGGTAATTAGTGCTATAAGATCAAACATTATAGTCTTATTGCCAAATTTCAAGCCAGGTGCACCTGCCAGTCTCAGATGGGATTTATCGCGATATTTTGACCGTCAATAATTGTATTCCAAAGGAAATATTACCATCGTATGATTACTTTCAGGGAAGAATACATTCAATGAAAAAGATTTTCAAGAAAGTACTATTATAATAATTTTGAGATAATTATCTGAGAATCGGCCCTTGAAACACCGGATATTAAAACCCGGTAAATGTATTTTCATAATATTTTGCTAAATTCAAAACATCGATAAATTAATGGTCAAAATTGAAGTTTCTTATTGCATCCGATAGTTTTAAAGAATCACTTACCGCTTATGAAGTGTGCCAATGTCTCCGGAAAGGTATATTGTCGGAAGCACCTGGTGTGGAAGTGATTGTGAATCCGGTTTCCGATGGAGGTGAAGGTATCCTGGATATACTCCTTGCAGGCCAGGGTGTATTACACACCAGCCAGGTTACGGGTCCGCTCGGAGCGTCTTTAAACGCTGTGTGGGGCGTCAAAGATACCACGGCGATCATCGAGATGGCGGAAGCTTCCGGGCTTCCGCTGGTTTCATCTGATAAAAGAAATCCATTTCATGCCACCACATATGGTGTAGGTGAGTTGATAACTCATGCCCTCATCGCCCGTACTGATACCATTATTATAGGCCTCGGCGGAAGCGCTACCAACGACGGAGGTACAGGGATGCTCCGGGCATTGGGTTTTGAACTTCTGGATTCTGCGGGAAAATCAATCCCAGATGGAAATACCGGATTAGGGAAGTTAACTACCATTCATGATGATAACGTGGATTCCCGATTGATAAATACAAAATTTATAGCAGCCACCGACGTGCAAAATATCCTTACCGGTCCGCTGGGAGCTACCTATACATATGCCCCACAAAAAGGCGCCAGTCAGGACGACCTGGAAATAATGGACGACAATATGTGCAGGTACGCCAAAATAATTCAAAAAGTAAGAGGTATGGATGTAAACAGCATTCCGGGATCAGGCGCCGCCGGCGGACTCGGAGCTGCGCTGGTGGCATTTCTCCACGCTGAAATTATTCCTGGATTTAAGCTAGTAAGCGATATTACCGGACTGGAATCAAAAGTGAAAGACGCTGATATCGTCATTACCGGGGAAGGTAAACTCGATGTGCAGACACTTCAGGGCAAAGCGCCGTACGGGGTGGCACAACTGGCAAAAAAATATGACAAATTTCTTATTGCAGTGGGCGGTACGATCGATGATTCATCTCTTGACACTTTAAAAAACTCATTTGATCTGATTTTGCCTATCAGCCGTACACCGGTAAGTAAAGAGAAATCTATGGCCAAAGCCGGGGAATTACTAGAAGAAACAGGAAGATACCTTATGAAGTTGATACAGGAGGGAACTCTTCCGGTGCAGAGGTGATTTAAAAGGGACTTACAACAGGGAAGGTCGTAGGGCGACCCTACGACCAGAAAGAGGGCGACCCTACGACCAGAAAGAGGGCGACCCTACGACCAGAAAGAGGTGACTCTGCGACCAGATAGAGACCAGACAGAAGCGCGGAAAACTGGAAACAATGTAAATACCATGAACTGCGAATACAATTCGAGGCTACATTATCGTAGCAGATAGATCTTGCCAAACCCGTTTTTAAATGCTTTGTCACCACCGGACATCCGCATGTCCACTTCCTGACCATTTATCCGCACAATCACCCGGTACAGGTACACTCCATTGGCTAACTGGTCGCCATATTCATCCCTGCCATTCCATGCGAACTCGGAAATATTGTTACCAATCCGAACCGGGCCCAGTTCATCCTGTGTGATTTCACGCACAATCCTACCGGAAATGGTCATGATTTGAATTTTTATTTCATCCGGAATCTCATTTCCCGTAAGAGTAAACACAAACCGTGTACTGCTTGAAAATGGATTGGGATACGGATAAAAATTGGTGATTGTCGATTCATTAATAACTTCAAAGTGGATCCGGAATGGCTCATCTCCGGCTTTGTTGCCTGTTGCATCCCTTGCCTGAACTTCAAGAAGGTAAATTCCATTCTCCAGATTTTGAGGACTGTATTCAATAATGAATGGTTTGTTATTTTCTTCTGACGCCTCCCATACTACAGCCGGATCCGAATAAGGTATACGCTTTAATATACATCCTTCACATGGGGCTTTAAGGAAAATATCGGTAATGGTAGTATCCTGAAGAAGCAGATATGGGTTGGCATCACGTACACGAATGCTGATAAACGGGTTTGGTGATACGATGTCACCGTCAAAAATATGCTCACCATCGATGGTGACCTCCACCAATGGATTAATATTGTCTTTTTCTACTGTCATGTACCCGAAAAGCTGGATAACATTGTTGTTATAATCCTGTTCTGGCAAAATTCCGGGATTGACAACGACGTTGAGATCATTCAGTCCGGATTTCCCGAATGAATTCAGTGGTGTATCAAAATTTGTTGTGTCACCGGCAAAAACCGGTTCAATCCTGAAGGCGAAATCCTCTTTTGTCCGTGAATCGAGATTGAATACCGAATACTGCACATCCAGAGAGTCTGCAAAATCCTTGTCTGATACATTCAGAAAGGCAAACCCAGTACCGGTTGTATCACCTTCCTGCAGTGTTATCCTCACATCTTCATCAGTGAAAACGAGCACACCTTCAGGTGGCAAGCTGTAAATAACAAGCCACTTTTTTAATTGCGGGACCGTAAGGTTCTGCTCATCGCTAAACATACCCTTCAGTCGTATATTCGGAAAATCGGACGGGTCAATGGAAGAAATATCTTCGACACTGCCACTGAGACCTGATAACAACAGCGACTCAGTCCCGTTATTTTTGATTCCATACACCTCAAATTTATATTGATCAGTTGCATCATCTGTAGAAACATTTGTGAAAAGCGTAGTCCATTTCACGGCAGGGCCCACGCGGGTGCTCGTAATTTCTCCTTTGGAAAATTTACCCGGGACTAGTTCTGAAAACTGTATGGTCTGTTCATTCTTCGGACTACTGACAGCGGAGATAATCAGGGCATCACCCGGAGGGTCTCCTTTACGTCCGAAAATGATTACGGGTTCTCCGTCGTTCAGTGCCTGAATATCTGCAGCAGCTACTCCAATTTCGCCCAGCTTGTCAAAGATCTCTGCAGTCCACGCAGAATAATTAACTTGTCCGATAGAGAACAGCACAACATGATCTTTCAGTTTAACGGCGTCAATATATTTAACCAGGTAATCTTCGGCTCCGAGAATTTCAGATTCAGTATAGTTATTGATAACCTGAATCTGCCTGCCACACGTACGCGGGTTAAAAATCCCCTCAAACAATGCGGCATACGGCACCGCGGTAGATTTATCGAATGCAATCGCATTTATTGTATTATCGCGGCAAAGTCTGCCGGCAAAAATAATATTCTGCCCGTCGAGCTCAACATCTACATCCTGGTAATCAAATTCGGTATGATTTACCCCGTATGTCTGTATAAACACAGATGTTTGATTCTCTTCAAACTTCCATTTTCCCGTTATTGTATCGGCTATGATTCCGGTTAGTTCTGCTCTGCTAAATTGAGAAAATTTGACTTGAGCCCATCCTTCCGGACTACCGGATATATACGTAAAAGAGCTTACCTCCCACTCGTCTTCCTCGCCAGGCAAAGGTTGTGTATATTTCGTCCGCCAGTAATACACTATGCTGTCGGTTTCCGGAATGCTGACATTCCATTCGGCAAGTTCCTTCCCATTCAGCATTGTCGACTTCCTGAAGGAACTTGTGAAGTCATGAACCGTGTCGATCTCGAACATATACGTTCTCACACCTGAGAGCAGGTTGGCGGACTGAGCAAGTAACCTGACCTGTTGACTGGCAACTATCGCATAATTTGCAGGAAGCAGATTTACAGTACCGTTCAACGGAATCATCAGGTTGAGAATCCCGCTATTATTGGTCAGATCCAGTTCGGAAATACTGCCATCTGCATTTAGTATTACTTCGAAACGGTTCAGGCCTGCATTATTACTGAAATCATTATTTATTTCAAATATCAACGTATCCTCATGGTATATACCTGCAAATTTCAGGGTATCATACCTAAATATTGATCCATCACTGAATGTGCGGGTAATTGCCACGGATATACTATCATCATTCGCTGCACCGAAATTCTTTGCAATAATTGACAGATCAAATTCTTTAGTTGCATCGTTGATTACCCCACTACCGGGAGCTATGGTAAATATGTTGTCGTCACGGGTTTCATAGTCAGGTAAATTTGTGCCAAAAAGCCGCACGGCAGGATCACCATTAAGAACCATTTGTTGAACCTGGGTGATATGCAAAGGAATATCATCGGTAACTTCCTGATATCGTTTTGCGGCTTCATTTTGAATTACCCCAACAGGCATTGAAATGAAAAGTGAGTCTCCAAATCCGGTTTGATAGAATTTGTCGCTATACAATTTCAATGCATTTACAAACCCAAATGAGCTGTGTGCAATAAATCCCACAGCCCCTAAGTCCTTTGCAAATATCCAGTCGGCGCCCCAATTGAGATAATTTTCAAAAAAATCTCCGGACTGACATCCATTTACAATAAAAGTCGGATACCTGCCCGGGTTGTTATACCCGAGAGAAGGATTGGTCACAAATCCGATATCGATATCTGTAATTCCAGGAGCAGAATGTCCAAAGAATGTGATAAACAGAAGCCCTTCATTCACTTTATCTGATACATTAATGAATTCAACCGTATTGGTGGTATTTTTTGTAACCGTGGTTACTTCTCCTCCGAGGTAAATATCTTCTGCTATGGAGGCGAATCCATTTACAATATTTTCAAACTGCACTTTTTCAAATGCCGACGTTCCACCGCTCAGATGCAGCAATTTTTTTTGCCACAGGTTGTCGAATGGAAGTGATTCCTTTTCAATTACCTTATCAAGATAACTGATCACGTCGTTAGGCGTGGAGGCAGTAATTCTGCCAGTTGCTACCGCAGCCTCGTTTCCTGATCCGTTGAGCCCTGCTGTAAACACGGCGTCCGAACCCGGCGAACCTCCGGTAGGCACCAGGTCATGAAAGAGGAAATTATCCTTGTTGCTTCGGTGGTAGGCATACCGAATATCCAGCGCTTTGCCAATCAGAAATAAATATTCCGGACTTCCCTGCTCCATCATTCGCCGCATAAAATTGTAAATCGCCAGCGGGGTCGTTTCGCCATAACTGTATTGGTTGTACAATTCCAAAATGGATACAGTAAGTGTATCGTGGCCCCCACCGGCTGCGGAGGCCCTGTATGCTGCATATGTTTTCACCGCGTTGTCTGACTGACCGGCAGGTTGCATCAGCACCGGGTGACTGATAATTATATAGTCGTGCTGAGAAGGATTCACGTTCCTGAAAGACACTTTTTTGATAAAAGGGGTGGGTACAACCGGTGTCGAAGTGGTTATAAATAATTTTCTTAAGGCAGATGTACCGTCTAAAATTGCTTTGATTTCGTTCGGGTTACCGGAATATCCAATTATTGAAACATTGTCTGTATCGGTGATATCATAAAATCTGGCATCGGTCGGTGTGTTTATGATTTCAATATAGGATTTGCCACCCGGGTTCATAGCGGTATAGAATTTCTTCACCAGCACCGAACTCATATCCCATTGCTGAGGAAAGGTGATTTTGAAATAGGAAGAAGAAATATTACTTTTTAATCCCCCGTTATCAATTACTTCAATCCTTATGGTCAGCTCTCCGAAGGCTGATATGTCAGACCATTGTAACGTATCGGTAAATTTGTATGTATCAAAGTCAGAGAAACTATACGCTTTAAGAAACCTCAGTGAAGAGACTCCAGGTCCAACATAAATATTGAATTCGTGATTTAGCAAACCCTTGCCTTTGACTAACATCTCTAACACAGGTTTATTTCCACTTATAAATGGGTTTGACAGACCACCTATGACAAAATCTTCGAATTTTCCTTCCTGTATCCAGCTACCCGTCCATAGATCACCATCTTCAAATATTGACAATGAAATAAACTCACCCTGATCATGATATCTAAGTCTGAAATTTGATGTTCGCAATTCAAGGAGTT
This sequence comes from Bacteroidota bacterium, assembly GCA_022571715.1. Lineage (GTDB taxonomy): Bacteria > Bacteroidota > Bacteroidia > Cytophagales > Cyclobacteriaceae > SZUA-230. The sequence goes on from JACZXH010000002.1 coordinate 68,050, forward strand.
CCTCATTATGAAAAGTTTCAACTGGAATGCCATTAATATTTGCCTCCTGAAAAAATGACATTCTTTTCCCATTCTGCATACCGGATTCCCATGTCAGGAAATAACTGGTGGAGTCGGAATATAAATTGTAGTATTTGTGAGGTTGTGAAGAGGAAGGATTATACAGGAACGAATCCAGTGTTCCGTCATTTATCTGCCCATAAAATTCAATAAATTCCCCTGGCTCAAGTTGGGAAGCTCCAGTGTTTTCGACAAATATGGCCTGTTCGACCCCTCTGTGAAGCAACAGGTATTTTTTGGCATCAATGGCGTTTACCGGAATACCTGCATCCAGTATATCCTGATACGAAAGTCTGTAAATCCCGTCTTCTGCAACTGTTATTTTGTAATACGACTTATTGTAATCAATCCATTCATTACCGTATTGCTGGGCATTTACTGTTGGTATCCCAGCCATCAACAAAACACAAATAAAACCTCCCCTCAAGTAACTGCTCATTAATCGATTCTAACAGAAATGGAGAAAACGTGTGTATACAGAGCATCGGATAAGTTACCCGGATCAATAAGTGCATAATCCACATCAACCTGTTTGAGACGAACTCCGAGCCCGAAGGTAGGTTGAAACTCACGAGATAACGATCCGTCAAAATTTTTCACTTCCTGAAAATTACCTGCTCCCAACCTTAAAAATGCAATCTTTTTAAAGTCAACCTCCAAACCAAACACCGGATCGAAAGAAACAGTTTCCGATTTTAAAAGTACATTTCGTTTACCATCGAATGTCATATTTATATCGATCGCCGTAAGGAGTCCCCAGTTTTGCTTGATCGTAAAACGTCTTCCAACACCGGCAATCATACGTGGTAATGTAATCTCCAGTGTAGTTTCCGGAATAATATTTCCGGTTTGAAGGTAAACATCACGAATTTCATCCGTATTATGCGACCATGCCGTAAACGTTCCTGTTATATCCCGAAGCATCAGTCCCAGTTGCCATCCTTTCACTTTGTAATTGCCGCCCAGATCCACCCCAAAGCCCCAGGCATTTGCAAACGATCCAACACTCCGGTAAATAATCTTAACATTTGCACCGACACTCAGACCTTCCAAAAATCCCATTTTCCGTGCATAACTGAAAATAAAGGCGTAATCAGCGGCTGAAAAAAAACGGATATTATCATAGTTTATAGCGCCGTTGGCATCGTATAGAAAGCGGGTATCAGGAATTTCGTCAATACCAAACCTGATTACCGTAACACCAATGGCGCTTATCGAGTCCAGTTTTAAGGCAAATCCGGCATAATCGTAATTAGCAATGCCTGCAAACAATGCGGCGTGCATCAAAGAGAACTGATAGTTACCTGCCATATCCGTGAGTCCGCTGGGGTTCCAGTACGCAGCGGTTACATCCTCAACCACAGCTACCTGCGTTTTCGACATTCCATAGCTCCTGGCACCGGCGCCCAGAGAAAGAAATTCATTGCTGTATTTAGGTGTGTTATCCTGGCACATTCCTATAATAGGCATATGGATTGCCAGAACGATCAAAAAGAATCCTGATATGCTTGTAAGATTGGTTTTCATAACGGGTTTTGCCGCCATAAATATACTAACTTGATTTTTCAGAAACGTGTAAAATCATTACTGGTTACCAGTTTATACCTGATCACAAAGAGAGGTAATCTGTTCAGTACTGCAATATGCCTGTAAGGTCTATTTTATGATATATAGAAAGAATTATATAATTATATAAAGAATATTTAATACAAGCTAATATTTTTTGGATAGTACTTGGCTATACATAGTAGTTTTCCGTATATCTAATTGAAAATTTTATTTACTTTAAATATTTAGCGTAATTATGAATTTAGAAAACACTCAGATTCAAATGCGCAAAGGGATACTGGAGTATTGCATACTTTACATTATTTCCCGCGGTGAAGTTTACGCTTCTGATATGTTGGAAGAGTTGACAACCGCCAGAATAATGGTAGTTGAAGGCACCCTTTATCCTTTGCTTACCAGGCTGCGAAAAGCAGGATTAGTCGAATATAAGTGGGTTGAGTCAACTTCGGGGCCACCCCGCAAATATTATTGGCTTACAATTCAGGGAAATGATTTCTTAAAAAACCTCAATAAAACCTGGCGTGATCTCGCAAAATCTACCAGGCTGATTACTACCAAAAAAAGAACTACCAGTACGACTAAAAAAAGCGCTAAATCATGAAGAAAAATATTAGTATTAATATAAGTGGCATCATTTTTCATATCGAAGAAGATGGGTATGAAAAATTGAAAAACTATCTGGATTCAATATCCGGCTACTTTTCTTCATTTGATGATAGTGGCGAAATAGTTGCAGATATCGAGAGCCGGATTGCCGAAATATTTCTCTCCAAACTGAGTGAAGGCAAACAGGTCATTAACATCGAGGATGTTGATTCGCTGGTAGCAACAATGGGTAGTATCCGTGATTTTCAGGCGGTAGAAGAAGAGCCGGTTGCTTCTCCGGAAACCGAAACAAGATCAGGTGATGAGAAAAAAAGAAGAGAAGAAAAAACAGGGGAAACATATACTACGACATCCAAAAAGCTTCTCAGAGACGACAATAGAAAACTTATAGGAGGTGTATGTGCCGGTATAGCACATTATTTTGCAGTTGATCCATTATGGATACGACTGTTGTTTATTTTGCTTGGATCAGACATATTTTTCAGTCATTCGCTGGGCATTTTGGTGATAATCGCCTACATCGTATTATGGATCATTCTTCCGGCATCTACCTCTCTGGAAGAAGACCATAAAATGAAAAAAATGTATCGTGACCCGGATGACAGGGTGCTTGGAGGGGTGGCAAGTGGATTGGCAGCATACTTTGGTACGGATGTAACTTTGATAAGGGTATTGTTTGTTATTTCCATTTTCATTGGTTTTGGTACTGGCTTTCTTGTTTATGTGATTCTGTGGATTATTCTTCCTGAGGCCACAGGCGTAACCGATAAAGTACAAATGAAAGGCGAACCTGTGACACTTAAAAATATAGAGTCAAATATCAAGAAAAGGTTGAAAGTAGATGATGAAGAAGGGGAAGAAAGCACATTGGTTAAAATCCTGCTGTTCCCTTTCAGGCTGATTGCGGTTGTTATAACCGGCCTTGCCCGTGCCCTGGGGCCCATTTTGCTCTTTCTTATGCAAGCAGCACGAATACTAGTGGGACTCCTTCTGGTGATCGTGGGTATTTCCTGCATGTTTGTATTTCTCGTTACAATCGGCGTATTACTTGGCATATTTACTTCCGGCGGAGGAATTGTCGGAATTTATGATTTCCCAATTGAGCTATTTAGTGAAACAGTCCCGATTTGGGGCGTGGTTGCCGCTTTTATTGCAGGTATAATTCCTGTTCTTGTTATTACGTTACTGGGTTTATCGTTGATTGCAAAAACCAATATAATAAATGTGGCATTGGGATGGATATTGTTTGGATTGTGGATGCTTAGCCTTATAGGTCTCAGTTTTGCCATTCCGAAGGTGGTTTACAGTTTCAGATCGGAAGCCAATTATGAAGAAATTGATATATATAACATAGTTGCAGAATCGATTCACCTGGAAGTCAATGAAACAGGCCGAGACGAGTTTGATCTTACCGAACTTAGTATTAAAGGGTATGAAGGCGCTGAACTTAAACTTGTCAAGAGGTTTTCATCATTTGGAAGTTCAAGAAAAGAGGCGCTTGAAAATGCACATGCAGTTGGCTACAACGTTGAGATAGAAGACTCTATTATCACTTTCGATACCAATATCAATTTTGAATCCGGAGTCAAATTCAGATTCCAGGAACTTGATATGACATTGTATATCCCTTATGGTCAGCGGTTTACCATGAGTGATGATATGAGGGATTTGTTGAAGTATTATTCCATCACGAGACATGGCTACAAATTTTACCAGATGGAAAACAATACCTGGATATTTAACCCCTCCGGATTGGAGTGTCTTACGTGTTATGACGAAATTATTAAAGGTAAAGAACGATCAGAAAGTTACCGGAAGAGTTATGAGGAATGGTTCCGTGTACGTGGGTATTACGAGGAGTTTGATTTCAGAGATTATGATGAAGTGGTTGTAAATGGAGCCTTTGAGGTCCATTTCATTCAAAGTGAGGACTACCGTCTGGTAGTGAATGGCAAAAAAAATGATATCAGTACGATAATCCTGAAGGTGGACGACCATCAGCTTTCAATCACTCATGACCGTGATTTATTCAATTACAAAAGATATCAAAACCGGATCAAAATTATCATCGGCTTGCCGGCGCTCAAATCATTGGAACTGAGTGGTGCGATAAAGGCCTATGCAAAAGGCTTCGAAGAGGAGCACGTAAAAATCGAACTGAACGGCGCCTCGGAAGCCGATATTGACATGGATGTTTATGAAATTGATATTGATCTTTCGGGTGCCTCCAGACTTACAATTACAGGCAGCGGCCATGAAATGACGGCAAGTCTTTCGGCTGCTTCCCAGCTGGACGCCTATGACTTTCGTGTAGATGACGCCCGTATTGATGCCAGTGTGGCGTCAAGCGCTAAAGTGTATGTAACCAAAAACCTTGATATTCATGCTTCAATCATCAGCGATGTCAAGTACAGGGGAGGCGCTAAGGTGAGGACGAACAGGTAGAAATAGCAGGAATTATATATCCTTAAACCAGCTTATTGACTAGTTAAAAAATCTGGTTACAGCCTTTTATGTTCTAGCTTTTGTCAAAATTACACAATGTGGGTTCGATGTTATCGGATAGATTCAGCCAAGATAGCGATATTGATTTTTTAGTCCTCTTTTCTGGCGTAGAGCCATTAGAATATTTCGATAATTATATGGATTTCAAGGAGGAGTTAGAAGGATTATTTTCAAGAAATGTTGACTTGGTTGAGATTCAGACAATAAAAAACCCTATTCTTAAACGTTCAATTGACCGTAATAAAAAAATACTATATGGACGAAAGGATTCTAAAATGGCTGTATAACATCAGAGTTGCAATTATTGAGATTGAGAGCTATTTTGATGGTTTACCTTGATATTCATGCTTCTATCATCAGCGATGTCAAGTACTAGTATTCAAAATTTTGATCATTCTGTGTCAACAAAATATAACTTTCGTCAGTGATATATTTACCTGATTCCAAATCAATTTAAATCTTCTGCAGAATGAAATTTTGGAGTAAACTTTATGCATGATTTAACTTTTAAAACTTAATATTCACATCCTTCTGAACTTTTTATTGTATAAATATTGTCTTTCAATTCCTGCTGCCCAATTTTGATAACACTATGGTCAGTAAAAACCTTAGTTTTTAGATAAAAGTTGTCTTCATAGGTACTTTGGCTCCAATAATATCTACCATCCTTTTTTTTGTATTTAGAATTGACTTTAACATAACTCACGAAATTTGGATCTGTATTCGTGAATTATGGATTACCAATCAAATAACTCTCAATCTTAACTATTGAATACTCATATTTGTTTATGAATATTTTACCTATATAAGAATCTATCCCAATCCATGGTACAATTCCATATTTAATTTTATTGGCGCGAAATCTTATAATTATGTTTTTCTTGTCTTCCATTTCCAAATCAAAATCGTAGTGTTTAAAATTTTTGGGATTTAAAAAGTTAATATCGCGTGATTTTAAGAAGTCTCGATTAGATAATCATAAAATATTATAGTTATATTTCATTTTGACTTTTAGTGGGTTCCATTCATGAGTTGTGCTATCATATTCATAATTGCACCATTTTTGAAGTCGAAAAGAGTTTTTCCCCCGAGATTTTTTTCGATATCCAGAATCAAAATAAGTAATTGCTTCTCCCTCTACTCTGATATGTTTTAGTGTGGAAAAATCAACATATTCCTTATTAATATTTATCAGCAATTCATATGGATCGAGAAGATAGTTTTGCTCAATATTATTTAATACTTTTTCGAGAACACTAATTGCATAATTAAACTGATTCTTATCAGATTTAACAACTAGTTCAGGTAATAAAATCGCTTTAATTGAAAGTGGAATAAGAATTGGTTTTGAACTAAGAATAGACTTTATAGGAACCTTTTTTAACGCATAACCCAAACAGCTAAATATGAGAGTGTCATCTAAAAATGTATCTGGGAATGTAAATTGGAAGGAACCGTTTTCTGACGGGGTGTGGTTATTCATTATCGGAATCATGGATATCCTTAAACCGGATTGGCTGGCTCACCTGTAGCCTATTTAATTTCTTCAAGGCCTGCTCATTTTTACTAATGACTAATTCAATCTCCTCCTTCATTTCATTGTTGGAGCGTTTTGCTAATCGTTCATTAAGTTCTTTTGTATGCTGTGTGAATCTTTCATTTAAAGAAACTTTGTGATCTTAACAAAATCACATTCTGATTATCAGTAACTTGTTAAATATCGATCAGAATGTTTAAAAAAAACAAAATAGCGTAGTAAACGTATTAATAATGTACTTATATTTGTACTTATATTTGTACTTATAAAATAACGTTTAAAATTATGATTGCAGCGAATTATACTGAGTTTCGGACAAAATTAAAATTTTACCTGGACAGTGTAGAAAACAATAATGAAACATTAATTATAAAGCGTAGAACCGGAAACGGGACTGTAATGATCTCATTAGATGAATATAATTCAATAATTGAAACATTACATTTGCTTAGTTCTAAAAAGAATGCGGATAGACTTTATGAATCAATTAAACAAATGAAAGAAGGAAAAGTGGTTCAAAACAAGTTGATAGAAGATTAATGAGAATTACTTTTTCGAAAAATGCCTGGGAGGATTATGTTTCATGGCAGAAAGACAATAAAATGATATTGAAGAAGATTAAGGAATTAATAAAAGATATTCAGAGAACACCATTCATAGGACAAGGTAAACCTGAACCTCTGAAATATGATTTATCCGGCTTTTGGTCGCGAAGAATTGATAGAGAACATCGTTTAGTTTATAAGTATATCGACAGAGAACTCTTTATTTATTCTTGTAGATTTCATTACGATAAATAATTTCACGAAACCCAGCAATTACGCATCCTCCTACAGGTAATCACGGGTTACAGCAGCAAACCCTATTTTCTTTATCTTTGTGTTCCCGAAATGTTGCAAATAATATGGATAAAAAATCAAATCGATGCAACCTGACCACCCGCATACGTATCTACTAATTGAGCTGATCAATATATGAGGCTGATTATACAGAGGTCAATAAAAGAGGAAATCATTATTTCGGGATGTAGAAAGAAGCATTCCCGTGCGCAGAAATTGCTTTTCGAAAAGTATGCAGCAAAAATGTCAGCTGTTTGCAGGAGGTATATCAAAGACCCGTCGGAGGCTGAAAGTGTAATGATCGGAGGATTTATAAAGGTTTTTGAAAAGATACTTCAATATAAAGGAGACGGCATTTTCGAAGGATGGGTTAGAAAGATTATGATCAATGAATCCTTGATATACCTGCGAAAGAACAGGTATATGTACCTTGAAGTGGACATAAGCAATGCCGACTATGAACCTGACTACGATCTTCTGAATAACCGGCTCGATGCAGAAGACCTGATGGAGATAGTACAAAAGCTACCCGAGGGATACCGTACGGTTTTTAACCTGTATGCTATTGAAGGATTCACACATAAGGAAATTGGCGAAAAGTTGGAAATCAATGTCAATACTTCAAAATCGCAGTTGAGCAGGGCGCGTAAGCTTTTGCAAAAATATTTACAGGAAAGAGAACTATGGGAGAAGAAAAAAATGATAAGCTATGAAAAACTACTTGTTGAATAAAGAGATCAGGCTCGATAATTTGTTTAATGATAAACTGGCAACGCTGGAAATCCACCCGTCGGATGATGCCTGGGATAAAGTGCATGCCAGCTTGCAGGCGAAAGCAAAAAAGAGTCGTATTACGTGGTTTGTTTCTGTTGCTGCAACCATCGCCATATTGCTCACTGCTGCACTAACCTGGAATGCAAAAATTGCTATTGTTCCGGCAAATGAACAACTACACCTGGAAATAGTTCAGACGATGCCAGAATATAACCATACGCACAATATTACACCAAATACCGTTGAGTCGGTGGTAGCCGGAAGCCTAATTGAAGACTTCAATGGACCGGTAACTCACATTGAAAACCCTCCTGCCATGCAGTCCAAAACTTATCAGGCCAGTGGCGTAGACTTACCTAATATCGAGGTAAATGATCATATCTTAACTGAAATTCATTATAAAAGCAGTTTGCAACTGGAAAGGTATGGACCCTATGTCGAAACCGGATATGTACTGTTGAAACCGAAGTTTATCCGAAAATCTTTATCCGATCTGCCGGCGTATGACAACACCTCCCTGAAAAAAGTTTTTGTATATATCAGCAAAGTGAAAAACGGCGAAAAAAAACTCATTGAAATGGACCTTGTAAAAGTCAGAAAAGATCTGTTTGCAATGGCTGGGAATGTAATACTAAAATCAGAAACACAACCATTAAATTAGATACTTAAAATGAAAAAGATATATAATCTTTTAACAGGAATAGCTGCGTTCATACTTTTGGCATGCAGCACTTTATATGCCGGTATGTCTGATAGTGATACCGTTATCCTGAAATTCAGAAACAATGCGAGCATTGTTATTATTGCAGATGAGAACGATGATCTCGAGTTAATCACCGCATATGATCTGAATAAGATACTTGAAAATCTTAATGAAAAAATTGAAACAGAAAACGGTACGGTCATCCTCGTGGTAAACGATGAATTCAGTGACTATTATCTGAAAGAAACCCATGAAGAAATTCAAAAGAAAAAAAAGGAAAAGACTTCGGAATTTCATTATATAAAACGAACAAAAACTTCCTGGAATATCGACGTCGGTATGAATAATTACCTTGAAGAGGATGGCAGTTTTCCGGATGACCAAAATGCACCTTATACCATTCGTCCGTGGGGTTCATGGTACATCGGGTTTTTCACCATTTTCAAAACCAGAGTTGCAGGGCCACTTTTTCTCGAATGGGGTGGTGGTATTGACTGGTACACTTTCAAATATGAAAATACAAAAATCAGAATGAGTAAAAATGATACAGGTGTGAGTTTTATAGAGGATCCTCGTCCTGCCATTACTCCAATTAAATCCAAATTGTCAATCACATACCTGGATGCCAGAATTATACCTGTATTAGACTTCAGCAAAAACCGAGAATGGGGTAGAGACAGGCTTTGGAATGAAGATATTGGAAGTGGTTTCAGGATTGGATTTGGTCCATATGTCGGATATCGTATCGACAGTTGGTCAAAATATACTTTCCGGGAAAACAACAATAAGGAAAAGAAGGGCGAAAAATCGAATTATTACCTCAATAATTTCAGATATGGCGCTCGATTTCAAGTTGGATTTAAAGGAGTAGATCTTTTTGTGAATTATGATCTCAACAAATTGTATTCCGAATCCAAAGATACACCGGGAATAAATGCCTTTACATTCGGATTCACTTTGTAATTCGGCTATCTGTTACCAGTACCTGCATATAATACTTGGTTCTGGGAATTTATGAAAACGTTTGGGGCTAATTTATTATTCCTCTGCATCCGCATGTACTGCTTTCAGCTTTTTCTGAATATCAGCCGGTACAGGAGCATATTCGGCAAATTTACTAATAAAACTTGCCCTACCCTGAGTAAGCGACCGTAGCGTGGTGGAATATTTGTCCATCTCAGCAAGCGGGGTCTTTGCTTTGATAACCTGGTAATTTCCCTGTGAATCCATCCCCATGATAATTGCCCGGCGTGACTGAAGATCAGTCATCACGTCACCCATAAGTTCTTCAGGAACAAGTACTTCGGTATCATAAATAGGCTCCAGTAACTTTGGGTTTGCCGAATTAAAGGCATCTCTAAATGCCATTTTTCCTGCAATCTGAAACGAAATATCATTCGAATCAACGGCGTGCATTTTACCGTCATACACCATTACCCGAATATCTCTTACATACGATCCGGTAATTGGGCCTTCTTCCATTTTCTGCAATATTCCTTTTTGGATGGCAGGAATATACCGTTGGTCGATCACCCCGCCTACAATGCAATTATAAAATACAAGTTTCCCTCCCCACTCCAGATTAATTTCCTGCTTACCACGCAAATTGAATCCTTCCGGTTCAGGCATGCCTTCATAATACGGTTCTATATGTAAATAAACTTCGCCAAACTGGCCGGCACCTCCCGATTGTTTTTTGTGCTTGTAAGAAGCGTCGGCAGCTTTTTGAATGGTTTCCCTGTACGATATTCGGGGCTTGACAAATTCTACCTGTAGATGATATATGTTTTCAAGCTCCCACTTAACAATGTCGAGGTGAAGTTCTCCCTGGCCTGAAAGTATCATTTGTCTAAGTTCCTTTGAGTATTCCATCGTAATAGTTGGATCTACCTGATGGATTTTATTAAGTACTTCACCCAGTTTGTCATCATCACTTTGGTTTTTTGCTACTATGGCCGTGCGTATGCGTGGTTCCGGAAACTCTATCGCTTTGATAGTGATTTTAACCTTTTTATCACATAACGTATGATTCGTATTGGTATCTTTTAATTTCAACGTTGCACCGATGTCACCCGTAACAAGTTTATCAACCGGATTCCTGATTTTTCCGTCCATGATAAACAACTGGTTTATTCTTTCAGTAGCACCCGTCTGGCTGTTCTGAAGATCAATGCCGATTTTTATCTCACCGCTAATCACTTTAAAGAATGATAGTTTACCCAGTTTAGGCTCTATCATTGACTTAAATACAAACAACACGGTTGGTTTGGAAGGGTCGTAAGGCACAGGATCACCACTCTCCGAAGTTTCAGGTTTCAATTCAGATACAGATGGAGCCACATTGTCAATGAAGCCCATCATTCTTCCGCTACCCATGTTTTTTTTTGCAGAAAGGCAAAATACCGGAAATATCTCATGGTTAACCATGCCGATTTTTAGCCCCTTGCGCATTTCATCCTCATTAAGTGTTCCTTTTTCAAAGAAAAGCTCCATAAGATCTTCGTCATTTTCAGCAGCTTTCTCTACAAGCTCATTGTGAAGCCTATCTGCTTTTTCTGTTTCCGTATCCGGTATGGGAAGCTTTTCAGGTTTTCCACCATCAGAGGAGAATTTGTACATAATCATTTTCAACAGATCGATAATGGAATCAAATGCATCACCTTGATTTACCGGGTATTGCATCTGCGTAACGGCACTGCCATAACGCGACATTACAGATTCAAGCGCTTCATCGAAGTTTGATTTTGGATGGTCCACCTGATTGATAGCAAATATTACCGGCTTGTCAAATTTATCGACGTATTTCCAAATCAGCTCAGTACCCACTTCCACACCATGTTGTGAATTAATAAGCATTATACTGGTATCGGCTATACGAAGCGAACTTACAATTTCTCCAATAAAATCATCCAATCCGGGTGTATCTATGATATTGATTTTATAATCACGCCATTCGGTATGCATACTGGTTGCAAATACAGAATTTCCACGTTCATGCTCAATTTCATGAAAGTCCGATATAGTGTTTTTGCTTTCCACCGTACCCCGCCTGTTTATCAAACCTGCTTCGAACAGCATGGTTTCGGAAAGTGTTGTTTTGCCTGATTTGGAACTTCCGACAAGTACAATGTTTTTTATGTGTTTGTTATCATATACCTTCATAAGAGCAATTCATTTAAATTATCAATATTAATATTTCTTCAAACCGGTTTCTGTTTGAGGCGACTAAAATTAGTTGAACAAGTGATAAAAAACAACAAGATAATGCGCACAAGGTTTTATGATAAAAATCATAGATTTTTTAAAAGTCACAAAATGCAGCTAAAACCAGCTTTATGACATTTTTTGCAACCAATTAAAATTAACAGGAGAATGAAAACCTTAACTCACTTTTGCTATTTCTCCTTATAAGCATCGAGCCGATTTTTGATATATTATACCAATTACCTGAACCCTCGATAATGATCTTTACAGGGGTCCATACTTTGAGTTCAGGCTAAACATCCCCACCCATGTGCGGGAATCGGATATGGCTAGGGCAAGATCAGATAATCCTGGTGTACAACGGAGCAGCAGAAGTACGCCACATTGGGTACATAACCGTAACTCGTTTTCCAAAGGATATATAAAGGTTCTCTAAATACTTTGAGGATTTATTTCGGATTCTCCAGATCCAGAAGCATTGCACCTATACAAAATCGTGTCAGTCAACCTCATATAGTAGTGCTGTGGGCTGGTTTTAGTTTCGGAATTGATAACCGTTTAGTTGATAAATGAAATCATTTCAAATGCCAATTCGTCTGCCTTACTTTCATCCTCTGGTAGTTTTTCCGCCAAAAAATTAAACAAAGACTCCAATTCCATATAACTCCCTACATTGCCGTTAAGAATCATTTCTTTTACTTTAGGACTTACATTGGGGTGTATTACGGAGGCTCCTGGTTTAAGATGCATTTCATCCAGATAATGCAAACGAGCGATTAACAGCTCCTTTTCAATTTCATACCTCATGAAAAAATCGAAAAAATAAGTTCAATGTTAAACTCGGTATTATACTTCAGTTTTAATGTATTGCAATATAAAACAATATAAATTAGGATGCACGAAAAATATTTAATGCGGTTTCATTTTTTAATGTCTTCAGCAAATTTTATCTTGCATAAAAAATAAACTTTATGTTTCTGATAAATATCGCACCTGGCGCCAATCTGTTTCTAATCATTGTTGCCATTCTCATTGGCGCTGCAGCTGGATTAACTACTACAAACTTTTTAAAAACCAAAGTCCGGGAAAAAGAGCGGGAAGACACTGATACGGATGAAAACACTATTGGTAAATAAGTTCTGCTTCACCGTAAGGCAGTCCGTTTTCGCATACGTCATAAAATTTTTCCGCAATCTTTTCCGGATCAAATAAGGTTCCTTTTTCAATCACCCCATTTATCGTTATGGTATATACCTTAATACCCGAATCTTTATTTTCTTGTGACATACATGCCACTAGGTTCCGCAACCCTGCTTTGCCTACACCCAATGAAGCAAATTCGTGAAAAGGAGAAAGTGACAGGCCACCTCCTGTAAAAATAAATATACCTCCTCCTTTTTCTTGCATCGCAGGTCTCACTTTCTGATATGTCATCAGCGCCCCTCCCACGTTGATCTTAAAATCTTCTAAAAAAGTGTTATAATCTATCTTT
>JACZXH010000053.1 GCA_022571715.1 Bacteroidota bacterium
AGAAATTGTAAAAAATACTCCGAATCCTCCCAAAGGGCTATAATTATTGAATTCAGAATATCCAAAATTGGTCTATCATTTTATTGAGCTCTTCATAATTCGATATAACAATACCTCCGATGACGTAAACTCCAATCTTTTTGTCATCGGTTGTGCTTTGAGCTTGTATATGCACATTATAAATAAATATTATTACTAATATTATTATAATAGTCTTGTTGACGGTCACTTTCAGTTGGTTGACTAAATAATTAAGTCTTGCACGTGCATATTTGTCCAGTTTCGTTCGATCAAAATTTATTTTTGCCATGATAGTCGGGGGCATGGGTTTTAAATGTCTATTATATTACAACATAAAGTTAGTATTACTAACATTATGGCAGGGACGTCAATGTCATATCCTTCATTTTGGTTTCGATAGACTGTTCATCTGATCCCGAATAATGTTTAAAAATTACAGCTTCGGTTTTACCGGTCATGGTCGCCACTTCGCGCGGAGTGAACCCATAGGCCAGGCAGTTGCTTATAAAGCTGTCAACGGCATTGTGGGATGTTATATACTCATATTTGGGCTTTACCACTGCTGTCTTAGTTCCACCACGGGATTCCAGAACTTCAATCGGTTCGTTAAGCCCGGCAGCCTTGCATAAATCTGTAATATGCTCACGATATTTTTGCACACTTATCAGTGGTAGCTGATAATCCCATTTTTCAAGGATCTTCAAAGCTTCATTACTTAGGGGGACTGCAATTTGACCTCTGGTTTTAAGTGCCGTCATTCGTAGCCATCCGGCCTTAATATGCTGTTTACCCACCCGGTACAAATCCGAAATCCTCAATCCGGTATTGCACTGGAATAAAAATACATCCCGTGTATTAGCCAGTGTCCCGTTTAATTCAACTTTTCTGATTAGTTCTAACTCCCTGGGAAATAGCGGAAGTGGTTTATTTGGTTTGTTACTAATACGCTTCCAGTTTTCAAGGTTAATATTTAGGGTATATCCATCTCGTATTGCAAAACGAAAAAATGCTTTAACGTCTTTAATGAGCTTATCCCGTGTGCTGTCCATAAGTTCGAATTTATCAAGATATATCAGATACTTGTTATAATATGAATCTGTAATATTTTGATAGCTTCTTTTGAGTCTTGTATCGTTCAGAAATTTTATAAACCGATTCTTGGATGATGTGAGTTGGTTTATCGTACTGCGTGTCTTTTGTGCAACTGAATATTGAATAAACCTATTAAAAATGACTTCAATATCTTCGGAATCTTTCTTCACCTGTTCGACTTTCTTTTCTTTCGCTCCGTTAAGTATTGTTTTAACCTCATCAACGGTTGGAAATTCCAGACCTTCAACCGCATCAATTACCTTCCGATGGATTTCGTTTATCTTTTTTCGGGTAGTAATATGATTTTTGGCCGTAGTTCTTAAAATACTTTCCTTTATTTTGCCATCTTTACCCAAGAGGATTTGAGATTTATCAATTACCTGACCTGTGGGTACATACAAAATATTTCCACGAAAAGTGTATCGTATGTATATTCGTTTGTTGTCTTTTTCCTTGTACAAGGGATGCACTACAATTCTTGGAGTTCCCATATCTTTATAAGAGTTTTATAAAACATTACTGTAAAATAACGTTTTTTATAAAACAAAAACAAGCTTTAATGTACTTTAATGCAATATATAGTATATATCAATAGTCCTGGAAAGACTAAAAATTATATTCCTGATCCTGCACTGTCCTTTCGAGTTCAATTTGGCTAGAATTTATCATTTCTTCCCCCATGTGGGTTAACATAATTCTACGGCTTTTTAACTTATTTACTTTATCCCAAAGGATTTTATAATTCAGGTGACCGCTGATATCCAAATCATAATAGTTACATTCACAAATAAAAATATCGGAGTTTAAACTCAAATCATAAAGATTATCGGTCCATTCCGTATCACCGGAATAACAAAACACATTGCTTCCACTTTCTACCCTGATGCCGTGGGGATTTGACGGTGGTGAATGTACTACAGGAAAGGCCCGAATTGCAAGGTCATTAAAATTAATTGTTTCGTTATACTCCAGATAAGTCAGATCCATTTGCCTGAATTTCTCTGTTAATCCCGGATACAAGGCTTCTATCAGAGCTTCTATTCTTGTTTTACATTTTTCAGGACCGATAATGGTAAGGGGCTTTACCCGGTAGGTTAAAAAATATGAATTCAGAAAGAAAAATGGGATTCCACCATAATGATCTCCATGAAAATGGCTGAGTAAAATCAGGTCAATATCATTAAGATCTATCCCCGACTCTATCAGATTGTGAATAGCTGTTGCACCACAATCAACTAATAATTTAGTTTTATCTGACTCCAGGTAGAAGCAGGTATGAAACCTGTTACCGGAACCAAAGGCATCTCCGTTGCCGATTATTTTTAACTTCTGTAATCCCATAACACTGCAAACAGGTTTTTATAAAATATTTCCCGTTACTTTATCTTTTGAAATAAATTCAGTTTATGGTCCGCAATAATAATTGCTTGAATCACATTTTGCCGGATTAACCTTTATGAACGGTTGTAAAATCACCATACGCTGGCAGTATTCCCTGGTAGTTGTAAAATAAAAGCATCAACGCAATCGCCTTCAGAGTTTATTAAATTTAATTGCAATTCTATTGGCTATTTTACTTTTTGCACCACTGCTTTGAATGCCTCCGGGTGATTCATTGCAAGGTCGGCCAAAACTTTTCTGTTAAGTTCGATTTTAGCTTCCTTCAGCTTTCCCATAAGTTGTGAGTATGACATTCCTTCTTCGTGTGCACCTGCATTAATCCTTTGGATCCACAGTTTACGGAATTCTCTTTTCCGGACTCTCCTATCTCTGTAAGCATAGGTCCATCCTTTTTCAATGGCATTTTTGGCTACGGTCCATACATTTTTTCTACGTCCCCAATAGCCTTTAGCAAACTTGAGGATCTTTTTCCTTTTTGCCCTTGCTGCTACTGTGTTTACTGATCTTGGCATAACATTATAAGTTTTTTGATCATTGGCGTTCCGTGTTTCAGGACTCTTTTTAGCCGTTGACCGGGTTAAACATTTTTTAAACCATCAGACATTTATTCATTCAAATTCTCAGCATTTTCCTCACCCTTTTTTCATCAGCCTTACTTACAAGTCCGGATTTGGTAAGGTTGCGTTTCTGCTTTGTTTCCTTTTTTGTAAGGATGTGGCTTTTATACGCATGTTTTCTTTTGATTTTGCCTGTACCGGTAAGCTTGAATCTCTTCTTTGCTCCGGATTTCGTTTTTACTTTTGGCATTATTGTGATTTTATAATAAAGCTATTCTTGATTTTTACTTATTCAGACTTTTTTATTTGCCGGACTTGGGAGCTACAATAAGAAACATCCGTTTTCCTTCCAGTTTAGGCATCATCTCCACCTTTCCATACTCCTCCAGTTCCTGAGCAAAACGCAAAAGAAGGATTTCGCCTCTTTCTTTGAAAACAATCGTCCGGCCAACAAAATGTACATATGCTTTCACTTTTGCATTATCCTTAAGGAAATTGATTGCATGCTTTAATTTAAAATTGAAGTCATGATCATCTGTATTGGGCCCAAACCGTATTTCTTTTACGACGGTTTTGTGCGCTTTGGCCTTTATTTCTTTCTGTTTTTTCTTATATTCATATTTAAATTTTGAATAATCAATTACACGGCATACAGGCGGATCCGCTTTTGCTGATACTTCCACAAGGTCAAGTTCTTCTTCTTCTGCAATTAAAAGTGCCTTCTGTAACGGATAAATACCCTGCTCAACATTATCTCCAACCAGTCTTACTTCCGCTGCTTCAATTTTGTTATTTACTTTGAAAGGCTCTTCTTCTCGACCTCTCCGGCGTATCCGGCCCCTGCCTCTATATCTCCTAATTGTTACCTCCTTTTTTGGTTATTAAAATAAGGTTGCAAATATCACTAATTTCATATTAAATTAAAAGGCTGAAGTTTCTTTTTGGAACATTGTAATGAAGTCCTCCAGTGTATAACTTCCCTTATCACCTTCACGATGTCTCCGCACGCTAACCTGTTTATTATTTTCTTCCCTTTCACCCACAATAAGCATAAATGGTATCTTCTGAACCTCTGCATCTCTGATCTTCCGTCCTATTTTTTCATCACGGTCATCAACAATTCCGCTAATACCGGCTTCCTTCATAATATCATACACTTCATGGGCGTATTCACCAAACTTTTCAGAGATCGGTAAGACTGCAATCTGATCCGGAGCAAGCCATAATGGAAAATTTCCTGCGCAATGTTCAATCAACACGGCAATAAACCGCTCCAGCGAACCAAATGGCGCCCGGTGTATCATAACCGGACGATGACGCTGATTATCAGCTCCTATATATTCTAATTCAAACCTTTCCGGAAGATTGTAATCTACCTGTATTGTACCCAGTTGCCAGGTTCTTCCGATGGCATCACGTACCATAAAATCCAATTTCGGTCCATAAAATGCTGCTTCTCCTATAACGGTCACCGTTGCCAAGCCTTTTTCTTCAGCAGCTTCCTTTATTTCTTTTTCCGCACGATCCCAAAGTTCACCCTCTCCCATGTACTTTTCCATATCATCAGGATCCCTCAACGATATCTGGGCTGTATAATCATTAAATCCAACTGATTTAAACGTATACAACACGAGGTCAATCACCTTCTTAAATTCATCTTTCAGCTGATCAGGCCTGCAAAAAATATGTGCATCATCCTGTGTAAAACCTCTTACCCGGATAAGGCCGTGAAGTTCACCATGTTGCTCATAACGGTACACTGTTCCAAACTCAGCAAAACGGATAGGCAGATCTTTGTATGACCGGGGCTTTACTTTGTAAATCTCACAATGATGTGGGCAATTCATGGGTTTAAGTATAAACTCCTCCCCTTCGTGTGGGGTAAGAATCGGCTGAAAAGAATCACCGCCATATTTATCATAATGGCCGGATGTTATATACAGTTCTTTGCTTCCGATATGTGGAGTAACTACCTGATCATAGCCAGCTTTAACCTGCGCATCTGTCATGAACTTTATAAGTCGTTCCCTCAAAACCGTTCCTTTAGGCAGCCATAATGGCAAACCCATACCTACTTTTTCAGAAAAAGCAAATAATTCCAATTCTTTCCCCAGCTTGCGGTGATCACGCTTTTTTGCTTCTTCGAGTCTTTCAAGATATTCCTTTAGGTCTTTTTGTTTCGGAAAGGTGATACCGTATATACGTGTCAACTGTTTCCTTTTTTCATCACCACGCCAATAAGCACCGGCTACCTTGAGTAATTTTATCGCTTTGATAATGCCTGTATCTGGCAAATGTGGCCCTTTACAAAGGTCTGTGAAGTTACCCTGCTTATAAAATGTGATTTCGCCGTCCTGAAGGTCTTCAAGCAATTCAAGTTTATATTTATCTCCTTTCTCACGGAAATAATCTACTGCGGCACTTTTTTTAATCTCTTCCCGGACATATTTATTTTTCTGCCTGGCAAGTTCCTGCATTTTCTGCTCCACCTGTTCAAGCTGATCGGAGCTGAATTCCATCTCACCAAAATCAACATCGTAATAAAATCCGTTTTCAACAGGTGGTCCGATACCCAATTTAACTCCAGGATACAGACTCTCCAAGGCTTCGGCCATCAGATGAGCAGATGAGTGCCAGAATGTATATTTACCCCCATCGTCTTTCCAGGTCAGCAAGCGTATTTCAGCATCACTATTTATGGGTCTCATAGCATCCCACAACTCGTCATTTACCATTGCAGCCAGCACATTTCGTGCAAGTCCTTCGCTGATGCCCCGGGCAATATCTAAACCAGTAACACCTTTATCATACTCCTTTATACTTCCATCAGGAAAGGTGATTTTTATTTTTCCCTCACTCATTAAATTTTAATAACTAAGCTGCTGTAGATTATTCCGCAAATATGCAACAAATCCAAACAGACAGCAACTCAAACCAGATTCAGGCATCGTTACCATTAAGGAAGATCATAATACGAACTGAAAACTAATTCTTATTCCAAAATCATTTACCCGCGGATCATCCCGGTAGGTAAGACGGTGAAAAAAGTCAATCCGGCCAACCTTAAAGATATTTTCTACCCCATAACTCAACTCAACATAAGGCACATTTGGATCCAGCCATTTAAACGGATATACCTTGGTGCCAAAAATAACTTTCGGAGGTATGATATCCAGGTTTTCCTGCCGCAAATTACCCCATAAAATATTGGCATTAGCAACCAATCTCCATTTGAGCTTTTTCATCAGCGGTACGCGATTAAGAATGCGCCCCTGGAAATTATGGCTATATTTGAAGGCTAGATACTGATCGCTTATGAATTCAGAAAAATTCATAAGGTTATATGCAAAACTAATATAAAAAGGTGATTCATTACCAATGAAGTTTTTGAGCAATGGATAAGGAATCTGACCAAAAATATACCCTCCCGAAAGCTGGAATCTGGCTGTACCAAATGTACCCATTTTTTGATTTTTTACAATGTTCAGCTCCAGTTTGTGATAATCAAAATCGCTATCCAGTGTATTTTTTAAACCGATAGTGTATCGAAAAGTAATCGCCGGCGATCTTATCGGACCAAGGCTTATTCGGTCGTTGTCATTGATTAAGAATAATTCATCACGTGCATAACGCGTTTCAAACCCAATTTCAGTAATATTAATATTGCTTAGCAGGGAAGAATCTACCGAACCTGGATTTTTAAAATAAGAAAAGTCATACAGGGGTTTAAAATATCCATTCTTTATAAATATTTTCTGTGTAAGACCTGTTCCGATCTGGCTTTTAAAATATATACGGTTCGTATAACTTAAAAACGGTTTAGAAAGTGTTCCAAACCGCGAATATGCATAAAACAAACTGTTGATAGGGATGTCGTTAGTGAGTATAAACACCTGATCGATCTCTTTCCGGGTTTCCACTCCGATCTTTGTCCAAGGCCGTCTGTTGATCAGGTACTCGGCTGCAAGTGTGTACTTCCATGCTTCATCCTTTAATCCATACCCTACCGTTCCTTTAAATATCCATTTTCGACTGAAATTAATATTGGTGCGCATTCCAAATCCGGGCCGGAATCCTTCTATATCGTTTACCGCATACCCCACGACCCACGGGCCAAGGTCAATTTTACCCATCATGTAGTATCCGCTGGCAACAAATTTTGCTATATCAGTAGCCGTTTTTACTGTTGAAATGGTCTTTAATGTATCTATCATCTGGTATACATTAATCTCCGTAGATGAAAGTGAATCATGACGGTGTTGTGACCAGTAATCTTCATCAAACATTCGTATATCTTCCTCCATCACCAAAGGCAGGCGGTAGAAAGAATCTTCATGAGGCATATTTACCTTAATATCTTTAACTGAAACATAAAATTTTGTTAATAGTCCAGCCATATCATTCGTAATCTCACCGATATCTACTAAAACCCGTGTTTTTACAGGCATCCATGCACCGGCCGTCGTTGGTTCTAGTTCTTGCTGTATCTTTATTTTTTCAATCCAGTTTAAATTGGCTTTCCGGTCAATAGACAAATCCACCTGCTTCAGCGCATACGTTTCGTTTTCAATCCAGATAGTGCCCCTGAAGGCCAGGTCGTGTTCCCGCTTTGGAAATACATCAAGCCGGTAACAGTAAAAATCACCCAGATATAAACTATCTACCAGATCATACTCATAGTTGGCTTTCCAACCATCAGCAATGGGTGAAATAAATTCCTTTTCCACTATGTTCAACCAGTTTTGATAAAAATTATACTCTTGAAATGTGGACCCGATTACCTGTGATGTCAGTGTACCATCTGTAATTCCAATGCCTGACATTTTCGTTTTTAAAATATTTTCGTACCTGAAATAAGGTTTCCTTTTATAATAATATTTAGAAATAGCCTCTGAAATAAATATGGGTAAAACTGGTTTGCCGTTTTCACCGGCAATCACTTCAATACTATCCAGCACCTGAGAAATCTGGCGCATAATTTTATTGCTGTTTTTGAAATTCTCTGACAAGTTGTCAATATCTATCTCTATCTTGGTGTAGGCTTCATACTCATATGCTTCTAGATTTCGCTTGTCGTTCCTGCTTTTATTTTTGATCACATTTCTCATGATTGGAAACGCAGGATTTTCGCCTGCGAAAAAAACCACTTCCTGCAATTTCACGATGTCTTCTTGTAGCTGGAAATTTATCATAATCGGTTCAGACGATATTACCAATGTCACCTCTTGAGTGATATAACCAATATATGAAGCAACCAGGGTATCGCCAGGAACTGAAGTGGTCAGTTCATAATATCCCTGAAAATCGGTTGTTGTACCGATGGTGGAATTTTTAAAATACACATTGGCAAACGGTACCGGATCGCCGTTATCAGCGTTAATTACCTTGCCACGAATTAAGTGCCTGGTCTGACCAAAAATATCTAAAGAAGAAAAAATTAGCAGGATGCAAATAAAACACAGGTGCAGATTATTTGTCATTAGGCTCCGATCATCTCATCCCTTATTGAATTATTGATAAATATCTCAAAATACGTCAAAACAGCGTAAATAGTTCCCATTCAGAGGTATTCTTTCTTACCAAGATGATGTGGCGTTTTTTTCAATATATACAAATCAATAACGGCAAGGGGCCTGGCTATAATCTCACGAAAGGTAATCGGTAAAGAGCCAGGAAAAGATATGTCTCTTGCCACGATGGCCACTGCATGTATGGCATAGAACTTACTGATAAATAAAGCCCTGTAGGTGTGAAACCGCTGTGTGATAATAGTAACACTGTCCTGCCCGAATATTTCTTTGCTACGCACTACCGAATCCAGCGTACGTAACCCGGCATAATCGAGTGTGATATCTTTTTCAGGTACATCCAGTGCCAGTAATGCCGTTTTCATTTTGAGTGGTTCATTATAATATTTGGTGCGATTATCTCCGCTTAAAATGATATGTCTTATTTTACCTTTATGGTACAGCATGGCAGCCGTTCTGATCCTTGCCGTAAAATAGGGGTTATCCTGTCCGGATTTTAGTCTGTGGGTCGTCCCCAACACTAAGCCTACTTTATTCGAAGGGATACTTTCAATATCTTCAAAAACCTGGTTTCGGGTAGATCTAATCACCCATACATTTGAAATGAGAATAAACAAAAAGGCAACGCCTGTAAGGCGTATCGCAGCTTTAAACAACCAACCCAGAACTTGCATGAAAAAATATTATTTGTGCATATTTAAAAACTCTTTTTCCAACAACGTTGATTTTTTAATCACATTTTTGTACCAGACTATCCGTAATTCATCCATCTTCGCTTCATCTAACGCCCAATTTAAATCCGAAGCGGCGAGCTTTTTCGTGAATTCATACAAACACAAGGCTACGCTAACCGAAATATTGAAACTCTTCGTAAAACCGCGCATTGGAATATGAATCGATTCATCCATTTGATTTAATACTTGATCCGGAAGGCCCTTCATTTCAGTACCAAAAAAAAGTGCGACCGGCGATTCCAGTTTATATTCATTCACGGGAATACTTCCATGGTCGGGTGTTGCTGCTATAAGTTGGTATCCCCTGTTTTTCAATTCCCGGATACATTTGTCTGAGTTATCGTCCTGATTGCTATGATACTGGTATAGACTGATCCACTTCGATGACCCTCGGGTAACACCAGGATTTAACCGGTACTTATTCCTTTGTTCCACAACATGTAAATCCTGGATTCCAAAACATTCACAGCTTCTGATTACAGCACTTGCATTATGAGGATTGAATATATCTTCCAGAACAACGGTGATGTATTGTGTTCTATTACAAAGTTTTTCTTCAATCAGTGATTTTTTATAATCACTGATAAATTCTCCCAGGTAGTTAATCAGGTTACGCTGTTCATCCCTGGTCATTATCCTTGTTGCCTAAAAGTCCAGTTCAATGGTGGTACCGATACCAAATGTTTCGTTTCCATTATCTCTGCCTTTGCTTTTTTTTACGGTTTTATTTTCTTTCGCTGACGAATCCAATGTCTCCCGACCACTTATGGTTTTCTTCATTTCTTCTTTTTGTTTTTCTTCAGCAACTCTTTTGCTTTCATTTTTCCTTTCAATTTCTATTTTACTGCTTTCGGTTTTCTGTTCGGTTTGTTTTAGCCATACTTTTTTCACCTTGTATGATGTCAGCCTGTTGCCCGTCGATTTCCATCCTTTTATATCTATGATTTTCGACAAGTCAATAGTTTCTTTTGTTTTGGCCCGTCCTTTCCCTTTTATCAGTTCTATTTCGATCACAGGATGCACAGCCAAAGAAGCTACTTCGAGCCTGCTTCCCGGATTTTCACTTATAAACCCAAACGACTTGTTAGTGGTTTGGGTTTCGATCCTGAATCGTTTTACATAATGTTGTTTGGTTTCGCCATCGTAATAAACGGCTGATACAACCTGGTCAGGATCAAATCTGCCAATCCACACGATTTTTTCCAGTTCATAGCGATTGGTAAGCTCGTATCCGGTGATTATATAGGTGCCATCGCTGGAAATTACCAGAATTTTATCCTCACCGTTAAACGTTCCAATAAAAGTTCCTCTTTCATCTTTATTTAACCGGCCCACTGACTCATCATACCACATATCGAGGCCACTCAGAGTTGAAATTCCTTCGGATTTAATTTCAATTTTTCGAACCGGATACTTTGTCATAATATTTCCTCCTGCCCCACGGCCTTTTACATCCAGCATGCTGAAATCAAAGTCAAAGACTTTCTTTCTTGCTTTGCAGCCTGCAGTTAGCTTTACTGTTATAACTTCTGCTTCGCCGTTAGAATTAGCCGACAAGTAAATCATTTTTGAACCGGTGTGTCCTTTTGTTAATTCGTATTCTTTATCACGGGTTATTGCCAGCACGTTAAATCGCTTAACCATTGTCTTGCCCGAGCCGCCATCAACATATACGGCATTATAAATCATGCGTTCATCGCCTTTTTTCCATACACCGGCATACATAATGTTTTTACCCATAAACATCTTGTCAGATATGCGCGAAACCATACATTTCCCATCCGTTCGGATTACAAGAATGTCGTCGATATCAGAACAATCGGCTATATATTCATCCTTTTTTAATCCGTATCCAACAAAGCCATCAGTCCGGTTTACAAAGAGCTTCACATTGTTAGCTGCAACAATGGTTGCTGAGATACTTTCGAACGATTTGATCTCTGTTTTCCGTTCCCTGCCCTTTCCGTATTTCTCAAGCAGGTTTTTAAAATAACTTATGGCATATTCAATAATGTCGGCTAGGTTGTTTTTAACTTCTTCAAGCTCTGAAGCCAGCTTATTCAAATCCTCGTCGGCCTTAAATGCATCATATCTCGAAATCCGTTTTATTTTTATCTCCGTAAGCCTGACGATATCATCCTTAGTAATTTCGCGATAAAAATCTGATTTAAATGGTTCCAATCCTTTGTCAATCGTGTCAATAACTGCCTTCCATGTTTCACACTCCTCAATATCGTGGTAAATTCGGTTTTCGATAAATATTTTTTCAAGACTCAAAAAAAGTATTTTTTCTATTAATTCTTCTCTGCGTATTTCAAGCTCACGCGCCAGAAGATCAACGGTCTGGTCTGTGTTAATTTTGAGAATTTTATTTACCGTCATAAAAAGCGGTTTGTCATTCACGATTATGCATGCATTGGGCGAAATGGAGATTTCGCAATCTGTGAACGCATACAGTGCATCGATGGTGATATCAGGGGATTGTCCCGAGGCCAGCGTGATCAGTATTTCCACATGACGTGCGGTATTATCTACCACGTGTTTGATTTTGATCTTGCCTTTATCATTTGCTTTAATGATCGATTCGATGAGGTTTGTGGTAGTAGTAGAGAAAGGAATGTCGCAGACCATGAGTGTTTTCTTATCAATCTGTTCAATTTTTGCACGTACTTTTACCCTGCCTCCACGTAAACCTTCGTTGTACTCACTAAAGTCAGCCTGGCCACCAGTAGGGAAGTCAGGATATAATCCGGTTTTTGTCCCTTTAAGTATGTCTATAGTCGCCTTTATTAGTTCGTTAAAATTGTGCGGAAGTACCCGGGTTGACAAACCTACCGCAATTCCTTCCACACCCTGTGCCAGCAACAGTGGAAATTTAACAGGCAACGTAACGGGCTCTTTTTTACGTCCGTCATATGAAAGCTGCCAAATCGTTGTTTGTGCATTAAAAACTACTTCCAAAGCAAATTTTGAAAGGCGGGCTTCGATATACCTGGGTGCAGCAGCGCTGTCGCCCGTACGTATATCACCCCAGTTACCCTGTGTTTCAATGAGCAGGTCTTTCTGGCCTATGTTTACCATGGCATCTCCAATAGAAGCATCACCGTGTGGATGATATTGCATGGTTGCCCCGATTACGTTGGCCACCTTGTTAAACCGACCGTCATCCATGACCTTCATGGCATGCATGATTCTACGTTGTACCGGTTTAAACCCATCTTCAATCGCCGGAACAGCCCTTTCCAGAATTACATAGGACGCATAATCAAGAAACCAATCCTGATACATTCCTGATACAGGTTTTACATTGTGCAACGGATCATCTTTGGGTAATTCCTTACCGTTATATATATTATTATCTTCAATCATTCAGCAAGTTCTTTTTCCGGATCTTTCACGATATAATCTTTTTCGACTCGTAATTTATCAATGATAAAACTCTGACGTTCAGGTGTATTTTTACCCATATAAAACGATAAAAGTTTTTCGATACTCGTATGTTCCTGAAGAATTATAGGTTCCAGTCTGATATTTTCACCTATAAACCCGCCAAACTCATCTGGGGAAATCTCTCCTAGTCCTTTAAAGCGAGTGATTTCTGCCTTGCTGCCCAGCATGCGTACGGCATTCTGTTTCTCAGTTTCGTTGTAGCAATAAATAGTTTCCTTTTTATTTCTTACCCGGAATAATGGTGTTTCAAGAATGAAGACATGCCCTTGTTTTACAAGTTCCGGGAAATATTGAAGAAAAAATGTGAGTAAAAGTAATCGTATGTGCATTCCATCTACATCAGCATCCGTTGCTATCACTATTCTCTGGTATCGGAGATCCTCAATACCATTTTCGATGTGTAATGCATGTTGCAATAAATTGAATTCTTCATTTTCATATACCACTTTTTTTGTGAGGCCATAACTATTTAATGGCTTGCCACGCAAACTGAAAACGGCCTGTACTTGCACATCCCTCGCTTTGGTAATTGATCCACTGGCCGAATCACCTTCGGTAATGAAAATCATGGTTTCATCCCGTTTATCTCCCTTTTTATCATTCAGGTGAATCCGGCAATCCCGGAGCTTCTTGTTATGAAGGTTTGCTTTCTTGGCACGTTCATTGGCCAGTTTTTTTATACCAGCAATATCTCTCCTCTCATTTTCCGACTGCATGATGCGTTTCAACAAAGCATCTGCTGTATCCGGATATTTGTGCAGGTAATTATCCAATTCCTTTTTTACAAATTCATTCACATGGGTACGAATTGTTGGTCCATCAGGCTCGAGGGTCTGAGATCCGAGTTTCGTTTTTGTCTGTGACTCGAACACAGGTTCCTGCACTCTTATCGCTATCGCACCTACTATGCTCGCACGTATATCGGTTGCATCGAAATCTTTTTTAAAAAAATCTCTTATCGTCTTTACCACAGCTTCTCTGAAGGCTGACAAATGTGTGCCGCCCTGAGTGGTAAACTGCCCGTTCACAAATGAATAATACTCCTCTCCGTACTGGTTTGAATGGGTCATAGCCATTTCAATTTCATCTGCTTTCAGATGAATTATTGGATACCGGAGTGTTTCTTCCCGCGTTTTTCTGCTGATCAGATCGAGAAGACCTTTCTCAGAATGAAATTTGCGTCCATTGAAATTGATAGTAAGGCCGGCATTTAGAAAAGCATAATTCCATATTTTATCATCGAGGTATTCGGGTATAAAGTGATAGTTTTTGAACATCGAATTGTCGGGTTCAAATACAATGAGCGTTCCATTTCTCCCACTGGTGTCTTTCAAATCAGGGTCATTTATTTTTTTCCCAACTTCAAATTCTACAAGCTTTGTTTTGCCGTCACGATATGACTGAACCTTGAAATACTGCGACAAAGCATTTACCGCTTTTGAACCTATGCCGTTCAGGCCTACCGATTTTTGAAAAGCCTGTGTGTCATATTTACCGCCAGTATTTATTTTAGATACACAATCAACTACTTTCCCCAGCGGGATACCACGGCCGTAATCTCTTACCTCTACCCTGTGGTCCGTTATTTTAATTTCGATGGTTTTGCCATAGCCCATCATGTGCTCATCGATACAGTTATCAATGATCTCTTTTACCAATACGTAAATGCCGTCGTCCTGAGATGCTCCGTCGCCGAGCTTGCCGATATACATACCGGGTCGCAGGCGAATATGCTCACGCCAGTCAAGCGACTTAATGCTCGCCTCGGTGTAATTACCAAAATCCATTTCTGCCATATCGTATTCCCGTCAGAAGAAAAAAAATCAAATCAGTACTGCTTTGTTTATGCTTATAAGGCGAAAAAACCTCTTTTTTAAGAGATATTCAAATATTTTAACAGGTTTAAAAAAAATTGATTTTTAATTGAACACTTGAAGTAAGTACTTTTAAATTACTGATTAAGTGAATATTAACCCGGGTTAACTAAATTTATATTTCAGGTAAAATTTTTATGTCCCACGGTAGCGAAGTACGAATACGATCCCCGAAATCCATAAGGTGGTCAACACCATCACCGTGAAAAGAACCACTCCAAAGTTACCGAGATTACTGACGCCAAGACTGTTATAGGCATTGATAAAAATGAGTGATGATATAAAAAATGCGTTTAAAAGTATGGTTAACCCATTGAGCCATATCAGCAATGCTTCTGTATACATTGGAGTTTGATTACCTGACTTTTTGAATAAATTAATCAGTGTATGAAAACCGCCATTGATGACCACGATGATCAGCAAGGCCAGATAGAAAAAACTGCTTTTTGAAATAATTCCATCAGACATTCCTGCTTCATTGGTCTGCAAAGTTACCATTTCTGAGATGTTGGCATACACGTATAATAGAACCCCAAGCAGGAATAAAACCGATATAATCCGAAGTGCACTGAAAAGTCTTGACATAAGGTCCCGAAGATAACTAATTTCTGTGTTCACCTCAGCAACTCACGATTATAAGCCTGTGTAATATTATTATATTTTTCTTTTTCAAACTGCCGATAAAATGTTTGAACATAACACTTGCACTTTCTGACCTTACTGATTTGATATTATGAATACAATTTCAGTAAATTTGGAAATTATGAATATCAACCCGGTCGTACTTTCCATTCCAATATACTTTTTATTGATCGCTATTGAATTGCTGATCCAGCAGTTTTCGAAGAAAAAACTCTACCGGTTAAACGATGCCGTTACAAATATCAGTTGTGGAATCACCCAGCAACTTACAGGCACCTTTCTGATCATATTCGCAATCGGCATCTACCAGCTTATTTATGAGCATCTGGCTATTTTCATTATCCCTTCCAACGCGTTTACACTAATTCTGATTTTCGTCCTGGTTGATTTTGCATACTACTGGGCGCACAGAATGAGCCATGAAATCAACCTTTTATGGGGATCGCATGTCGTACATCACCAAAGCGAGGATTATAATTTCTCCGTAGCGCTACGTCAAAGCTCACTTCAAGTTATCTGGACTTCTTTTTTCTATCTTCCGCTGGCCTTGATCGGATTCAACACGCTGGACTTTGCGCTGATGGTTGCGCTCAGTACGGTGTACCAGTTCTGGATTCATACCGAAACGATCAAAAAACTGGGTCCACTGGAATATATTTTCAACACTCCCTCACATCACCGTGTACACCACGGCCGCGATCCGAAATATATAGATAAGAATCTCGCCGGGGTATTGATTACATGGGATATGCTGTTCGGTACTTTTCAGAAAGAGGAAGAAAAACCTTGTTATGGAATAACACGACCGGTAAAAACATGGAATCCGGTCTGGGCAAATTTAGACCATTATGTATTCATGTGGTCAGATCTAAAAAAAATAAGAGGCCTGCAAAATAAGATCAAATATGTTTTTTACAAACCGGGCTGGTATCCCGAAGAACTGGGAGGCTATCAGGCAGCGCCTCCTGTAGATAAGCATCATTTTGAGAAGTTCGATACAAGAAGTTTCCCGGCTGTAAACTATTATGTGCTTTTCCAGTTTATACTGACGCTGGCGGGCACAGCTTTTTTCCTTTTCAATAAATCATCTTTCAACTTAAACGAAAGTGCGTTTATCGTATTTCTGATCATCATAACTATTGTCAACTGCGGCGCGTTGTTTGAATTCAAAAACTGGGTGCTGTCAGCTGAAAAAGTGCGGATCACACTTTTTACGGGAATCATGATTTTTCTGAGCTTTGCAAACGCCTGGGATGTTATGCTTCTGACTACAGGATTGGTTTATTTTCTGGTTTCCATGGTTTGGCTGTTCAACATTGATTTAAATAGAAGTGAAGTTGCAGAAATTTAGAAAATTTGAAATTTTTTTTATTGTATTTGTGCTATTGAATGCCATTACAGGCTGTGGGGCAGACATAGAAATCGAGGATTTTTCCCGCGAAATTTGGAAATCAGACAGGAACGGATGCGATGGCAGAAGGGCTGGAGAAATTGAAGCGCTTCTTGGTGCCAAAAACATATTGCTTGGTAAATCAGAACATGAAATACTTTCACTGCTCGGCCGCCCCGACAAAAATGAACTTTACCGTAGAAGCCAGAAATTCTTTATTTACTACATTGATCCGGCGCCTGCATGTACAGGCAACTTACATGAAGAAAGCAAGACGAAATACCTTTCCATCAGGATCAATGCCATCGGAAATATTAGCGAAATTTATTTGTATAAGTAATGTAAAATGCAGGGAAAACTGACAAATATTATAGGTCGTTAACTCCTATTCTTTTTGATTCTAAAAATTTTAATCATTATTTTACGTGTAAGTGTGTATAAAACAATGAGATACCTGACAATTCTTTTTCTTATCATTTTGCTGTTTTTTGTATATAATCCTGGCTACGGACAGGGTGCGCCAAAACCAATTGTAGGCGTTAAAGGCGGAATCAATTTGGCTAACATTGGCGGCGATACGGACAATTCCACAAAGCTGGCAGGTCATCTTGGAAGGTATTCTGAAGTGTTTTTTGATTACTTTCTTATGCTTTAGCTCGAATTTATGTTAGCCCGGCTAGGCCATGCCGCCCGGGACGACTTTTCTAATTCACTGAATCTGCTAAACCTCAGCATTCCACTCATGGCCAGGTACAACCTGGGATATAACCTTAATGTTCATGCCGGAATGCAGGTTGGATTGTTGTTAAGTGCAAAAAGTAAATTTCAGGATGAAAAATTCAATGTAAAAGACCAATTTAAAACAATTGATATCGGCTTGCCGATTGGCGCCGGGTATGAATTTATGGACCGGCAATTTAATCTGACGCTTTGTTACATTATCGGATTAAACGATATAAACGAATCAACCGGCGGTAAAATAAAAAATAACGTCCTGCAATTGTCTTTTGGCACTAAACTATTTACAGTCAACGAATAGCGAATTATGCGGATCATACGTTGTCATTTGGCTGTTGTTGTCGTAGCAGCAGCAGACCCTGTTAGTGTATAAGGCCTGCATTTTTATTTTTAGGCTTTACCACGAATTTAATGAGGAATGGATCTATAACCGAATGCTAGTGTCGTGTCAATCGTATTGTGTCGGGTAAGTCGCTGAAATTTTTGTTTTGGACAATGCAAAAAATATGAGCATAGCCATAGCTACGTGAGTATTTTTTAAAGCAGTCCGGGGCAAAAAGAACAAGGCTTGGCCCGGCTAAAGTATGGTTGACACGACACTAGAATGCTTAAATGCTTAAATAAATTTTTCTAAAGAAGGATGACCGGGAAAGAAATATTCAAAATGAACAATAAATAATATTTACGCATTTAAGCATTTATAAGAAAGACCGAAAAATATATTGACAGTGGCGCTATAACTTATGTTGTCATTGATAAGAAAGTATCCGGTTTTAGAATAGGTGTAAAATTGTGCTATGCTTTTTGATTCAAAGGCAGCAGGCAGGATCATACACTTGTACCGAACTTACCATTTATACGTTTGACAATTGCAAACTGAATACTGCCAACTACCTTTCCCGCCATTCAAACTATTACTGTATAGATTGTGTGTCAGTTTCCTGTAATTTAATACGCGAATCAATATCAGCATTCACCGTATCTTTGACCACTTCATTCTTGCTTTTTGAGCCTGGAAATGTCGTTTTTTTCGATATGTCATATGCCAACCAGGCCATTAAAAGCATGAAAATGAATGCAGCCAACAGAAATATTTTTTTTGACAATTTCATATACTGAATGTGGCTTCCCCCTGTAAATTTAATCAGACAATTTCGCCTCCGCAACTCGAACCTGCACCGGCCGTACAGCCGAAGCAATGCTGATTTGTTATGATGGCACGCGAGAGCATCTTTTCTTCATCAAATTCCGAAATATGTAGTGGGATTTTATCGCCTATTTTAAGGTCAAGCATCTGATTGAAGTCGCAATCGTATAAATATCCGTCCCAGCCTACCGATACGGTATTTCTGCACATTAATCCATCAACCGCCAGTGGATTAAATGCTTCCAGAAGCTTATCAATATATGCATCATAATTTCCTGATTGAATCAGGTACTCCAAAAACCGGCTTATAGGCATATTGGTAATCGTGTACAGATCGTTAAATTCAATATCAAAATCAGTCTTCAGACGCCTTTTAAAATCCTTTTTAAGCGATTCCTGTGAAGGAGGAAGATATGCACCGGAAGGATTATATACTAAATGAAGTTCAAGTCCGCTACCTTCCATTCCATACCCAACTTCGTTAAGCATTTTCAGCGCCTGGATAGATTTGGCAAACACCCCTTCACCCCGTTGTGCATCGGTTCTTCTTGCCGAGTAGTGTGGAAGTGACGAAATAATGACAATATTATGGGCCTTATAAAATCCGGGGAGATCGTAATAACGTGGATTTGCAAGGATGATGGTTAGGTTACACCTGACTATGATATTCACTTCAGCCTTGTCCAGCTCTTCTACAAACCACCGGAAATCCGGATTCATTTCTGGAGCGCCTCCCGTAAGGTCAACCATGTTGAAATCTGAATTTTTTACCGCATCAATGCATTGCTGCATTACCTCACGGGTCATGATCTCCTTGCGGTCAGGACCGGCATCTACATGGCAGTGCCGGCAGGTCTGATTACACATTTTCCCTATATTTACCTGGAGAATCTCCGTTTTTATAGGCCTCAGGGGGTAATTCCCTGTTGCATGGAGCTTACTTTCAAATGAAAATGCTTCCCCATTTGAATGGCCCTTGCCGGTAAGCACATTCAACTGAATAAATGACGAAGCAAGCCGGTGTTTCCTGGATTTGAGTGATTTAATGACTTCTGACATAACCGGATTACATAGAAATTTCCTTTACTTTATTCATCATTTGCACACCGTGTACCAGGGATGCACCGGCCCTGATTGCAGCCGCTACATGTATCGCTTCCATCATCTGTTCTTCATCTGCACCCTTTTCCAGTGAAGCAGTTGTATAGGCGTCAATACAATACGGACACTGAACGGTATGTGATACCGCAAGTGCAATAAGCGCTTTTTCTCTTTCTGTAAGTGCTCCTTCTTTGAATACATCGTTGTAGTAACTGAAAAATTTCTTGCCAAGTTCCGGCTGAAATTCTGTAATGTCTCCGAACTTTAATAAATCTTCTTCGATATAATAGGGCTTACCCATGACCTGTTTTCTGTTTGAATTAATAATTGATTTTAACGATTTCACCTGTGAATTACAGGCAAACAGGTGGTGGCCGCGAAGAAAAGGCAAAGTTTGTTACGCTTTTAAACCGCAAGGATATTACGGCATATCTGTGAATAAAAAAATTTAAAAAATCAAGCAGTACTGCACGTATTTTAAAGGCAATATCTTGTGCGCCAACAATTACTAATATATCACGGTAAGAATCAATATCAGTTTTTTCATTTAGCAAACGGTAGTTGGCATAATCAGTTAGTAGCGCTGTCAAAACGCTGGCTGTACGCCAGGGAATGTTTTCCAGCCCTAATTCATCAAAAGCTTCCTTTCTCAGTCCCAGCAGATAAACCCCTCCGTCTCCTGCGGGGCCAAATACTGCATTACCGGCTTCAAGGGCCTCTGATGCATCCAGGATATCATTCTTATTTAATGAAAGGCAATCATTGCCTACGGCAATAATGTGCTTGTATCCCATATCAAATACCGACCGGAAAGCATGGCTGAATTTCGCGCCAAAAGATCCACCCTTTTGCCGCGTTTCATCCCATACTATAATGTCAAATCCTGCTTGTTTTAAAATATTAAACGTGTATTTATTCAGAAATTTGAGCAAACCCAGGTTTTTGCGCGCGCCATGCTGAATGGACTTTAGTTTAGTTTCATACCCCGGATTAAGGGTAAAGTAAAGTATCGCTATTTTGCTATTTATTTTCAACCTGATCTTAATTAGAATTGAAACGCCACATAAACATAGCCATTTAAATAATTATCTCTTCACTTATATATACTAATAATATCCGGTTTTTGTATTTAACCTATATTCGCAGCATAATATAAAACCATAACAAAAACATACGGTGTCTCGTTCGGAATTACATAGATTTTTATATTTAATATTTGTAACTGTAATTGGGTTAACCGCTTCAAGTGTACATGCCCAGTCTGTAAAGGTACTGGATGCCACCACACTTGAATTCATTCCGGATGTAGGCGTTTTTAATCTGGAAAAGAGCAGGTACAGCCAGACAAATGATAGAGGGGAAGCGGATTTGTCTATGTTCGAATCCGGGGACATGCTGGAATTTCAGCATCCCTCCTACAAGAATGTAATTATTCCGTTAAATGAAGTTATAGCGACGGGTGTTATCCGCATGGTGGAGGAAGTTATCAAAATTCAGGAAGTAATTATTTCAGCCGGAAGATGGGAGCAGCAGGCCATCGAAGTACCTCAAACGGTAATCAGCATAACACCGAAAGAAATTGATTTTTACAATCCGCAATCTGCTGCCGACGCACTTGCCATCACCGGGCAGGTATTTGTGCAAAAGAGCCAGCTAGGCGGCGGAAGCCCTAAGTTACGAGGCTTTGCAGCCAACTCTGTTCTGATATCGGTAAACGGTATCAGAATGAACAATGCAATCTTCAGAAGCGGCAATCTTCAGAATGTAATCAATATCGATCCCAACATACTGGAAAGTGTGGAGGTCGTATTGGGACCGGGTTCAGTTTTGTACGGCAGCGATGCACTGGGAGGCGTAATGAATTTCAGGATAAAGGATCCTCAGTTTTCTCCTTCGGAAGACATGATCATAAAAAGTACCGGTTTTCTTAGGTATTCCGCTACAAATAATGAGCAAACAGGGCATATACACCTTAACGTGGGAGGTCGTAAGCTTAGTTGGCTTTCTTCGTTCACATACAGCAATTTTGATAATTTGAAAACAGGCAGCAAAAGGACTGCCGAATTTCCCGATTATGGAAAGCGCACGGAATATGTAATCCGGGGCGACGGTAAAGATATTGTAGTAAAAAATGCCAACGAGAATCTACAGGTGTTTTCAGGATATAATACATTCAATACTATCCAGAGATTAAAACTGCGTCCCTCTGATTTTTATGACATCACATACGACTTCTATTACAGCACAACTTCCGATATCCCGCGCTATGACAGGCTTATTATTTTTAATGACGGCATCCCTGAATCGGCTGAATGGAATTACGGACCCCAGAAATGGATGATGAATGCCCTGCAATTTGATTTCTACAGACCTACCGGACTTTACAACGATTTCAGGATTGTGCTGGCTAACCAGAGGTTTGAAGAAAGCCGCATAGACAGGAAATTTCAGAATGTGAACCGGCGAAAACGCATAGAAAATGTAAGTGCGTGGACACTGAATGTGGATATGGAAAAAGACCTAAATGATAATCGCCTGCTGATCTATGGTGCAGAGGCGGTGTATAATGAGGTACAATCTGAAGCTGAAAGCCTTAATATTGAAACAAGCGAGGTGAGCATGGCGGGTACACGATATCCCGATGGAGGAAGTACTCTTACCAATCTTGCCGCTTACATAATTTATAAAAACAAATTAAGTGAAAAAATACTTTTTTCTGCAGGGACAAGATACAGTCACTTATTTCTCGAATCTTTCTTTGATAATACATTTTACAACTTTCCGTTCAGTGATATCATAATGAACACAGGCGCGCTTACCGGCAATGCCAGCGTGGTTTACAATACAGCAAATAACTGGAAGTTTGACTTTCTTGCAGGTTCGGGGTTTCGTGCACCCAATGTAGATGACATCGGGAAAGTGTTTGATTCAGCGCCCGGATATGTGGTGGTACCCAACCCAAACCTGGCACCCGAATACGTCTACAACGGTGAAATACGTATGACAAAAACTGTACCCGGGGTTTTAAAAGCAGGACTTACCGGCTTTTATACAAGGTTGACTAATGCGATGGCACGAAGAGATTTTACGGTAAACGGACAGGATTCGATCATGTATGACGGCACTTTAAGTAAAGTAGAAGCGCTTGTGAATGTGGGAAATGCATATATTGCCGGATTGAGCGCTGATTTAAAAATGGATATATCCGAACATTTTACACTTTCTTCCTCGGTTACGGTAATGGATGGCCGGGACACGGAAGAAAACATTCCGTTGCGGCATACAACACCTGCCTTTGGCAAAACAAGCCTGGAGTTCAGAGGCAACAAATTCCGTGCAGCGCTTTATGCCGATTACCAGGCTGCAAAAGCATTTGAAGACCTCGCCCCTACCGAACAAAGTAAAACACACCTTTATACAACCGACGGGGCACTCGGGTGGTCAACACTCAATCTGAATGTTTCCTATCAGCCCGGCGCAATGATTCAGTTGAATGCTGCCCTTGAAAATATTTTTGACAAGCACTACAGGCCCTATTCGAGTGGTATTTCAGCACCGGGAAGGAATTTAATAGTTTCTTTGCGAGTCAGTATATAACGTGGTTTATCCTCGCGGATCCTGACAATCCTCTTAAATTCCACCGTCATTGTCCGGTTCATCCGGGCAATCCCCCAATATTAAGTCGTCATTACCCACCTTCTCTCCGTAGAGGTGTGCGCAGCCCTTAAGCCCTCAGTGTCCTGCTCACGCAGTGACACTGAGGGGGATAATCACCGTCACGTTACAATCGTAATCCTGAGTGCAACGAAGGATTTGTTAATAATAACCGGGTAGAATGTTAAAGATTCTTCCTGCCTGCCGTTGCTGGTGGCCTGTGCATGGCAGGCAGGCACATTCGTTCAGAATGACGTAGAATTAAGTCATGCCATGACTATACTTGGCAGTGAAGTCAGGAAAAAGGAGATGTGACCGGCTATTAGGTCGTAGGGCGACCCTACGACCAGAGTTGGGGGGGTGCAGTGGGCGGAATCTCAAGTATAGTGAAGTAAAAATCATGAGATTCTCCCCACCAGACTGTGCGGCTGGCTTCTCCTTTAGGCCTGCCCGTCCGAAAACGAAGTTGAAAGCGGGAGATCGAGAGGTGCGGGCAGGATATCTCCTCCTGTTAAAAAGAAAAATGCTTTAAAAAAACCCGCAACTGACCCTGAAGGGTATCCCGGTCAGGAAATGGCACAAATGCCCGCAACTTTACCTCCGGATCAACCTTCATGGTTCTCAAAGTCAGGTGCTGGTCTACAAACAAAAACTCCATTTCCGGTTTAATTTCCTTCAACGCATCGAGAAGGTTCAGGATCATATAATTTGCTTCAACCATATTATATACGCCGGAAGGAATTTTGGTAACGGCAAGATCTGATAGTACACGGCTTGCCGTATCGATATGAATAAATGCCCGGGTCTGTTTGCCATCACCCTGGATGGATATCCGGTTGAAGAAGTTTGCCTCAAACACAAACCGGTTGATAACTGCATCGAATCGCATGCTGTGCGAATACCCATATACATTCCCGCACCTTACAATCAACACTTCCATTTTATCCATAAGTGGTTCGAGATGCTTTTCTCCCCTGTATTTCGAAATCCCATAATAGGTTTTCGGATCCGGTATGGTAGATTCATTCACCATTTCAACCGAAGCTCCGTACACACTTACGCTGCTTAAATAGACCAGCCGTTTTACATTTGCTTTTTCCGCCGAATAGCCAACATCTGCCGTCCCCCAGTGATTTACCTGTTCATATAAATGCGGGTCGGTGTTGGCGTATGGTGTGGTAACATTGGCGGCAAGATGATACACAATGTCTATGCCGTCAAATATCTTTTCAAGTTTTCGGCTGTCGAGAATGTCTCCGTTAACGAATGTTACTTTCTGGCTGATGTTTAACGGGTAATCCAGAAACAGATTGTAATTACCCCTGCTCAGGTTATCATAAACAATGATTTCTTCAAGATCCGTATTCACCGCCAGTTGCTTTACAAGCTCGGTTCCGACATAGCCGGCGCCACCGGTTACTGCAATCCTCATTATTTTAGTGTTTTATCAAATCGGTATGCAACCCGCATTCGGTTTTGTTCAACCCAAACCAGCGGGTTTCTCTTTCCATCATATCCGGGTCCATTTTTCTGGTACAGGGTTCACACCCTATACTCAGATACCCTTTTGATTCCAACGGATGATCAGGAAGGTCATGCTTTTTCCTGTATGCATCTATCATTTTTGTGGTCCAGTCGAGCATTGGGTGAAACCGGAATGTATTGTAGGGTGCATCCTGTTCCTCTTTCATGGCTGCCCGTGTCGCCGACTGATCGGACCGTACACCATTGATCCAGACATCGTATTCAATCAGCCATTTATCAAGAGGCTGTGTCTTGTTCAGATAGCAGCAATGATCAGGATCAGAAGCAAACAGCAGCCTGCCATCGCTGCCTTTTTGGGCAATACGGGGTGTTTCGGATCGTAAATCAATCGTATTTAGCCCGAATAAACCGGTTATGTAGTTCCTGAATTGGATCGTTTCAGGAAAATGGTACCCGGTATTGATAAAAACTACAGGAATCGTATTGTCAATCCGGCTAAGAATATGCAACAATACCAGCGAGTGCGACTGAAATGAGGAGGTAGTGAACAGTTTCTTTTCCTCACTTTTATAAAATTCTATTTTTTTTCTGATACCTGCTATATCCATTGTATTTTTTGCTTTGCGGTTCAGGTAAAAAGTAATAGTTTCATGCTCAAATCAATTTGCTTAAACCATGGGCAAAGATAATCAAGAGAATGCAATTGAGAAATATTTTGTCAATCTCGTAGCAAAAGAAACACATGTTTCAATAGATGAGATAAATATTGATGATACATTTCATGCCCTGGGCTTCGATTCCATCAGTGCGGTATTTTTTATGGAAAAAATTGAGAATGAATACAAAGTCACACTCTCTCCATTATGTTTCTGGGACTATCCCACAATACGCTCACTTTCCGGCTACGTTCAATCCCTTATGTAATGAGAAAATCAACTGTTTCCAATCTATGGCGACCTCTGGATGCCGACGTAATTGCTAACCCTTACCCATTCTACAAGCAGTTGCAGAAGGAGCATCCCGTATTTCAGGCACAAACCGGTGAATGGATAATTACAAGGTATGCTGACATTAAAAACATTTTGGGAGATAAAAACAGGTTTAAAGCAGGCAACCGGCTTCAATGGATGAAACATGCTACAAGTTATGCTAAAGAAAAAGGACTTGATTATTCAAATATTCCCAAAGCTTTGCAATCCTTTGTGTTATTTAAAAACCCACCACAGCACACTGAATATCGAAAATGGATCCATCAAAATTGGGAAGAGCATCCCTTTATACCAGGCGAAATATTCGGGGTTATCGAAGAACTTTTTAATAATGCAAACCTTAGTGGATTTGATTTTGTATCAGCAATAGCCAAACCCCTGCCTCTGATAGCTATTTCAAAAATTTTGGGGATTTCATTGGAAGATTCCCCTCAGCTCAAGTCCTGGAGTTATGATGTTATTAAAGCAATGGATCTTTATCTCAAAGTCAGTGATCTTCAGCGTATCAACAAAGCTGCTTTCCACCTACTCCATTATTTTACAGAAATAGCTGAACATCCCGAAGTGCTTGACAAAAGTGGAATTATTTACAAATTAATCTCTGATAATACGCTGAACCTAACGTATGAACAATTAGCGTCTGCATTTATATTTCTTTTCATCGCCGGCCAGGAAACCAGCGCTGCATTTCTAAGTACCATGATGTACCATTTGGGTAAAGAACAGAACTTTTTTAATGAAGTTGCATCAGGACTTGCATCTGCAAATGCTTCAGTAAACGAATTGTTTCG
The DNA here is from genome assembly GCA_022571715.1 of Bacteroidota bacterium. Taxonomy (GTDB): domain Bacteria; phylum Bacteroidota; class Bacteroidia; order Cytophagales; family Cyclobacteriaceae; genus SZUA-230. Next base: position 26,595 of record JACZXH010000053.1, read on the forward strand.
ATTTGACCCGCCTGTCCAGTTGCTGGGAAGGATCAATACGGAAGAAGTAGAAATCAACGATATAAAAATACGACCTGAAAGTACATTTACCCTTTGTATTGCTGCCGGAAACCGTGACCCGGAGATTTACGAAAACCCGGAAAAAATCATTTTAACTCGGTCTGAAAACCCTTCACTGGCGTTTGGATATGGCATTCACCGTTGCCTTGGTGAAAGTATGGCGATAGATATTGCTGAATCTGCACTTAATTATGTTTCATCGCATTTCCATGAAATCAAAATATCCGATAATTTAGAATGGGAAAATAACATTTCCATCAGACGATTGAAAAGCCTGGAAGTAAGTATTTGGCAATGAACAAACAAATTAATCCATATGGCATCACCTTTGAAGAGGTATTTGGAAAGGTTGACCAAAAACTTTCCGGTGAAGTGATCGATATTTGGAAAAAGTACAACTTGCTGAGTAAGGGTGAAAGCGGAATGGAGAGGGCCCAACAAGTAGCTATTATTGTCAAAAATAAAAACCACGAAATTATTGGAATTTCAACTGCGTATTCAACCTACGTAAAGCAGCTTAAAAACACGTTATTTGTATTCCGGTGCATGCTTATTCCCGAATACCGGTATCCGGGATTGTTGACAAAATTGACCGTAATTACACGCGATTACCTGGAATACATTCACAAAAACCATGAACCATTATGTATCGGACTTATCACGGAAGTTCAGAATCCAAAATTGGCAAAGTACCGCAGGGAAGCGGTATATCCCGGATCAGGATTTTCCTTTATCGGGTATGCTAAAAATGGAAATCAGGTCAGGGTTTATTACTTTAAGGGCGCAAAAATATAAATATGGACCAGCCAGCAAACCAAAACCCTCAACCTAACCAATCCGGTACAGGTCAACCGCAGCCTCCTCCGCCATTCAGCTGCACTTACTCTCCGAACATACCGGAGTTGCTGCAGCAAATGAATGTAAGCCTGGCGATCAGTACCTACCAGGCTGGAAAAGTGATATTGATCAGTCCAAAAAACAGGGATGAACTGGTGCAATTGCCCCGGAATTTTGCAAAACCGATGGGAATTGCTGTCCGGGGACAGAAAATGGCCATCGCCTCTTTAAGTGAAGTGGTTATATTAGTGAATTCCCCTGGTTTAGCTAAAAATTACCCGCGTCAGCCGGATACGTATGATTCATTTTATACGCCACGAGCAACCTATTTTACCGGCGAGGTTGACATTCACGATCTCGAGTGGGGAAACAAAGGCCTCTGGGCAATCAACACCAGCTTTAGTTGTCTTTCCATTATCAATGAGGACTTTAGTTTTACACCGAAATGGCAGCCTCCCTTCATTTCAAAACTCGCACCGGAGGACCGGTGCCACCTTAACGGCGTAGCATTTGATAATGGTGATCCGAGGTATGTAACCGCTCTTGGTGCTACTGATACAAAAGGAGGCTGGCGTGAAAACAAAGCTACGGGTGGAATTTTGATGGACATTCAATCGAATGAAATAATCCTGGAAGGACTATCCATGCCGCATAGTCCAAGAATTTATAATGATCAATTATATCTTTTGCTGTCCGGCACCGGTGAAATTATACGAGTAAATACAAAAACCCATAAATACGATATATTAAAAGGGTTGAACGGATTTGCAAGGGGAATGGACAGGTACGGTGACTACCTGTTTATTGCACTGTCAAAATTACGGACAACAAGTAAGGCATTCCAGGATTTGCCAGTATCAAAAAAATCGAGTTTTGCCGGCATCGTTGTTCTCTATCTGCCAACAGCAAGTACTGTAGGTTACATCAAATATGAATCAAGTGTGGATGAGATTTTTGACGTGAGTGTATTACAGGGAACAACACGTCCTGGCCTGCTCAATACACTAAAACCTGAATATAAAATGGGGATTGCTATGCCCAATGCAGCTTTCTGGACAATTCCCAAAGATCAACCCGCCAATCCATTGGATGAAACAAAAACCTGATGCATTTAT
>JACZXH010000054.1 GCA_022571715.1 Bacteroidota bacterium
ACGGTAGACGTCAGCGTTTTATGCTCACTTTCAATAATTTCCAGGTCACTTTCATGCAATGAAAAATCTGAGATGCCATGATTAATCTGTGCATTCCGGATAGAGTCTGTCATTGATATCTGGTCAAGGGTATCTCCAAAACGATACGCCCTGAGTTCTGACCCGGGTTCGTCTCCCTGGCCGATAAAATGGGTGTTGTGTCCTCCCTTTTTGGATTTTTTCAACTTCCCGAAGATTTCTTCCAGCGCCGATTTTCGGATTTCAAATTCAGATTTTGCCGTAATAATTACTTTTCCTGACTCATCTTCCTTCAAATATCCTTTTTTCTTGAGGTCTTCAATAAAATCTCCAATACCATAGTCATTATCGGTCATTTTGTAATTTCTGTCCAGGCTATTGAGCCGGCTCATCGCTTCACCGGCATCGCCTGAAGTCATGATCAATAACTGAAGAAAAACCTTAAGAAGATTATCAAAAGTGGCTTTGCCAGAGTTATTTTGAGGGATAAACTCATTAAATCGGTAACCAATCATAAAATTAATCGTTCTATAAAATCCCGAATCAAGAAAGTTAATATGAAAATCTTAAATACAGGATTAATTTGGTTTTGTTTTTGTTATAAAACATACTTTTAGACAAGTTTTTTCATTTATTTAAAAAAAAAGTGGCAAAATTTTTGAAATGTAATCTTTAAAAATCTAAATTTACTGCATTATGAAAAAATTAGTTTGGCTTTCGTTCACAATTTTGCTGTTTGTTTCGGCTTGCACATCTTACACATGTCCTACATATGCTAAGCATGATACACAGGAGCAAAGTGCAAAACAATCAGAGCAGAAGATCTAATATTCCTGCATTTAATTACAATATTAGAGCCAATGTAGTAATACGACGTTGGCTATTTTTATTGAAATGATTTTAAATCCAATATTGATACGGCCGAATACCTATTCTATATCAGGTTTTTTCAGGGCATGGTTCTAAACACATAATCCCATAAGGGTGAGGAAACGCCGAATGCCTTATCTGTCTTTTTATAGTGGTGAATGCTATGATGAATCCATAATACCTTAAAAACGTTTTTTGGCACAATATAGGCATGTATTATGAAATGAATTGATAAATAAGCGGCATACCCAACAACAAATCCTGCCGTAAAGGCTAATCCGGCGTTGCCCATTATTGCTTTAAATAATAACAGGAACAACGTAGAAAGGATTATACTTAGAATTGGTGGCATAGCCAGGCGGTCTTTATCTTTTGGGTAATCATGGTGTATACCGTGGATTTTGTAAGCCACTTTTTCATTAAACTTGCTTGTAGGCGGAAGGTGAAACAGATAACGGTGCATCAAGTATTCAACTAATGTAAACAACAAAACACCAGATAAAAAAACAAGAGCTGTATAAATAAAGCTTAAGTATTGGTGATCATAACTCCAGTAAAGAAGTGCAATTGCATACATGCTAAAAAATATCAATGGTATGGCAATATGCGTATGTGTCAGTTTTTCAAGAAACGGATTCTCGAACATACGTCTTGAACCTTTGGTATGTTGTTTATTTTCCACTGTAGGGGTTTGTGTCATGAGGGTATCAAATCTTAAATCGGTAATAATACTTTTATCAATATCATCAGAAATATAATATGTTTCAACTTCCTGATCAAGTACGTTGATAGATTCCTTATTTTTCTTCATGAAATCATAATTAAACTGTTTTACAATACTCGAAACACCCATGCGTTGGCATAAGTTCCTTCCTGGTTATTTCAATTAAACGAAAGACTTTACTTTCTAATTATTACATTTTTCAGTCTGCAAATATATAAAATCCATAAATAAATACATTACCTGGAGATAATTTGACTTCTTTATATATTTTAATCGGCCACAAGGCTTTTTTTCATATCCAGAACTTCCTTATATACGTCTTCGTATTGTGGCAGTATTTTGGATATATCAAAATCTTTTGCCCGCTTAAGTGCATTTTGCTTGAATTCAGCAAGGTTTTCATCCTGAAGAACGTAAAGCGCGTTTTTTGTCATGTCTTCAATGTCACCTATGTTACTCATAAAGCCGGTTTTCCCATTGATATTTAACTCAGGTAGCCCACCGGCATTGGTAGATATTATTGGAACCTCACAGGCCATTGCTTCAAGTGCAGCGAGGCCAAAACTTTCTTTTTCCGAAGGCATTAAAAACAGGTCAGCAACCGACAGTAATTCTTCAATGGCTTCCTGTTTTCCGAGAAAACGGGTATCATCGCAGGTATCGAGTTCACGGCATAAGATTTCCATATTGGCCCTTTCGGGTCCATCACCTACCAGTAGCATTTTGGCAGGCATGGCTTTTAAAATTCCCTGAAAAACACGCAGTACATCGTCTACCCGCTTCACTTTTCTGAAATTTGACGTATGTACAATCAGTTTCTCATCATTGGGGCAAATGGCTTTTTTAAAATGATCTTTTTTCATTTTCCTGAACTTGCTCAGGTCAATAAAGTTGGGGATCACTTTAATGTCCTTTTTAATATTAAAATGTCTGTAGGTGTCTTTTTTCAGATCTTCTGAAACGGAAGTCACACAGTCGGATTGATTGATACTGAAAGTAACTACAGGTTCAAATGAAGGATCTTTACCAACAAGCGTAATATCGGTTCCATGAAGGGTGGTAACTACCGGAATTGATATATTGTCTTCCGCAAGAATCTGCTTTGCCATATATGCTGCCGAAGCATGGGGTATGGCATAGTGAACATGGAGCAGATCCAGCTTTTCGAATTGCACAACATTTACCATTTTTGAAGCCAGCGCCAACTCATAAGGCGGATATTGGAAAAGCGGATAAGTAAACATATCCACTTCATGGTAGAAAAGGTTTTCATTAAAAACATCCAGTCTTGAGGGTTGTGAATAGGTGATAAAATGTACACTGTGTCCTTTTTGAGCAAGCCCTTTTCCTAACTCAGTAGCTACCACACCGCTCCCGCCGAATGTGGGATATAAAACAATTCCTATTTTCATTTCAAATTATTGTGTAGTGTTAATACGATCAAAAACCATGTGTTTTATCATATTGCCATACTGATTCATATACGATATCATGAATTTTTGTACGAATACTATATTCAATTAGTTTAAAATTTTTGGCATCAGGATGTACACGATTTGACAAAAATACAAATATCAATCCAAACTCAGGGTCTGCCCATAATGAAGTGCCCGTAAAACCTGAATGTCCAAATGACGAGAAAGATGCATGACGTGATGAATTTCCTTTTTCTTCCGGATCAGGTTTATCCCAGCACATCCCTCTTCGGTTATTGGCATATTGCCGGCGCGTATATTCATCGATAATATTGTCCGAAAAGTATTGTTTGCCACCATAAACGCCTTTTAGTAGATACATCTCCATGATCTTTGCAAGATTATTGGCATTGCCAAACAATCCTGCATGACCTGCAATACCACCAAACATGGCGGCTGTCTGATCGTGCACCACGCCATGAACAAGTGTTTTTCTAAAAAGGGTGTCAAATTCGGTGGGAGCTATCTCAGATAATGAAAATCGACATGCAGGCAGAAAAGTTATACGCCGGATTCCCATCGGATCGTAAATATTCTTGATCAGGAAACTGTCAATTGGCTGATTAAGATACTTTTCGGCAAGTTCCTTCAGAATATAGAACCCAAGATCACTGTAAGAATAGCTGTAAGCAGCTTTTGGCAGCTGCTGTTTAATAAGTGGTGACGCAAGCACCCATTTCCAGATTGAATCAGACAGCGCATCGTTGGTATAAACACCCGGCACTAACTGTTTTTTAAAATGTGCTTCGGTATGGTACGTGTACAAATCGGGTTTCAGTCCTTGCTCATCCACTGTTTTTTTCCAGAGCGGCAGATATGGATAAAGGCCTGCCTGATGCGTGAGTATGTCGCGTAAAATGATATTTGATTTATTAGTTTCAAGCAGGTCTTCCAGATAAAATGATGCTTTTATGTCCGGATCAATAATACCTGATTCGTTTAGGTACATGATTGCAGGCAGCGTGGCAATGACTTTGGTTAACGAAGCAAGATCGTACAGTGTTTCGGATGTTACCGGAATGTCTTTATTGTAGGTAAGCGTACCATAATTACGATCGAAAACTACCTTGCCATTTCGTGCGACCAAAATCTGACATCCCGGCATTGCCTTGTCACTGATTGCGTTTGCCACAATCAGGTCTATTTTTGAAAGTACGCCGGCATCCATTCCGGCAGTTTCGGGTATTTCATAAGCTAACCGATATGGCGTCGATAATGATTGACTGTTATTCACCATTATACCTCCAAAAAAAAGTTGCGGCCCGATTTTTTCTAAAAGTATATTTATTTCCGGATGCCAGATGACAACAGAAAAATCGTGTAGCTTCATTAATTCATTTTTATTTCCAAAATAGGCAATATAGAGTTCGGTTTTTTGTTCCAGTCCAGACAATAACCGGAGCATTCGGTCATCAATATTGCCTTCTAGCTTTACGAATACACGATCAAACAAATACAATTGGTCATCAGGCTTCAGTTCCTGTCCCGGCAATTTGTTAAATTGCATAGCAGGATAATATTTATTCAAGTATTGGGCAAAAATGTCAAAATTATTCGCAAGATTTTCAGTAAAAATTAGGACTGCGTGTGATTTTGATACCAGGTTTTTGATGGGGATAAAGTTTGAATTGTCATTAACTATCTGGAAACCTGCCTTGTACAGCTCGAATCGAAGTTTTCGCGAATGGCTTTGGTTGAGTTTATAACGAATAAGATAATCCGGTATTTGTTCATTTCCTATATGATTATTGGCATGGTCTGATTTCACCTCTAACACCTTTTTTACCTTGTTTTCGAAAAAAGAGTAGCTGATATAGCCGGATGAAACCATTTCCACAAGAAGGTGGAGCCAATAGATATAATCTGATGAAATGATAACTCCGTCATTTTCGTATAGTGCTTTCTTAAACGCTTGTTTATCCACATTCATGTTTTCATATTCCGGTAACGCAATTTTGAGCCCCAGTCCAACTCCGGCTAAAGGATCCATCTGAAATTCAATAAGATCAAGTTGCCGGTTGATTTCGTGGTAATAGTCAGTGATGAGCTGCTGGTCTCTGATGTGCTTTACCGACTTGTAATCAGGCATATTAACGATACTGTCGATGGAATTCAGACTCACGGAGAAGAGCAATGGAATTTTAACCTGAAATCCCCTTGTCTTATATGCTAAATTAATTAATAATACCGGGCCCATGTTTTCTGCATGTATTCCTGCAGGACTAATTTGTCTTATTATTTTTTCCAGTGAGTCATAATTGCCTTCACCAGCAGCGATCCACAGTAATTGACCTGCTTTTTCTTCAAGGCTCATTTTTCGCCATGTATCTTCTTTCCACCTTCGTTCACCTGGATTATCCGTTGCATACAGTTCTCCTGAAAACGAAAATAAAAATAGGATGCACCATACGATTCTGCTTTTAAACATAATCATTATAACTATTTCAAAAATCACATCATTACCAGTATATGATTAGAATAATATAAACCCTAATTTTGTTCATTCAAATATTGATAATAAAATTTAAGGTAATCTTTTTAACGAATAATTTGTTTTTTGGCCGTCAAAAAAACTTAAAATGGGATTTACGTCACTACTCAAAGCCGCTAAGCATAAACGCTTTAATTTGCAACCACGTTATTACGATCCTATAAAAGAGGAGATAGAAAATCGTACCTGGCGCATTAAAAGAGAAATGAAAGAAAAATCGGATGATGACGAAAATACTGAACCTTTCAAATCAGGAATAGCCGGATCTTTTCACCGTAAATCCAATATGACTGGAAGTAAAACCGGCGTGCTCAGATTTACTATCATGGTTTTGCTCATCATTACTGCAATTGGATATCTTTTTTGGGGAAATGTCGTTTTATATACTTTGGCTGGCTTCGGACTGTCCATTTATGTTCTATTAAAATTCAGGAAAAAATAATAGCTGTTGCATGACCGATGTAATTCAACTTCTGCCTGATAGTATTGCTAATCAGATTGCTGCCGGCGAGGTAGTGCAGCGTCCGGCATCTGTGGTCAAAGAATTGATGGAAAATGCCGTGGACGCCAACGCACTCCAAATCAGCGTAGTCATCAAAGATGCAGGTAAAACGCTGGTACAGGTAATCGATGATGGTGCAGGTATGACCGAAACGGATGCACGTATGAGCCTGGAGAGACATGCTACCTCTAAAATCCGTAAAACTGAAGATCTGTTTCGGGTAACTACCATGGGTTTCAGAGGAGAAGCGATGGCGTCTATCGCGGCTGTATCACAAATGGATATTAAAACACGCACTGAAGACAGCGATCTAGGCACTGCACTGGAAACGGAGGCTTCACGTGTAAAATCGCAACACCCGACAGCTTGTGCAAAAGGCACTTCCGTTTCTGTAAAAAACTTGTTTTACAATATCCCAGCCCGGCGTAATTTCCTGAAATCGAACGGGGTTGAAATGCGGCATGTGGTAGAAGAATTCCAGCGAATTGCCTTGTCAAGACCAAATATTTCTTTTTCACTATACCAGAACGATCTGGAATCATATAACCTCCGGAAGGAGAAGTTGAGTCAGCGTATAGTGAATCTGCTTGGCAAGAATTATCAGGAACAATTGGTGACCGTAGATGAAGAAACTGAGCATCTCTCCATTAAAGGATATATTGGAAAACCTGAATCAGCTAGAAAAACGCGAGGCGAACAATACTTCTTTGTGAATAATCGTTATATCCGGTCAGGTTACCTGAATCATGCCGTGCTGAATGCATATGAGGGGCTGATTAGTTCGGACTTTTTTCCATTCTACGTGCTGTTTATTACTATTGATCCGGCGCATATCGATGTGAACGTACACCCAACAAAAACCGAGATTAAATTTTCCGACGAACGATTGGTGTATGGCGTCATCCGGTCGGCGGTCAGACAAGCGCTCGGAGCTCATAACATCAGCCCATCTATTGATTTTGAGTCGGATATCAATTTCGGTAAAGCGCGCACACAGCGGTTTGAGACAATTGCAGAAAAAAATTATACCCGGTTTAGTTCATCGCAGCCATCCAGGCTGGAAATCGAACAATGGGGCCTGTTATATCAAAATGTGCTTCAGCGCAGTGTGGATGATCAGCAAACGGCTAAAGGAGTTGAAATTACGTTTCCAGGCCTTGTTGGCGGAGCTGCTCCGGGAGCATCAGGTGTGGATGTTCCGGATGACACGCTGGATATTGTTCAGAATGATTTTATATTTCTGCTACACGGAAAGTATATTGTATCGCAGGTGAAATCGGGAATGATTATGATTGATATTATGCGGGCACATGAGCGTATTTTATACGAAAAATTTCAAAACCAGCTTCAAACGCATGTGTCTTTGTCCCAGCAGGCATTGTTTCCGCAAACGGTTACCTTGAATCCCGGAGATTTTGCTCTGCTACAGGACATTAAGGAGGAGGTCAAAGTGCTTGGGTTTGATTTCGAGGATTTTGGATCCAATAGCATTGTCATAAACGGCTACCCGTCAGAGCTTACCGGTATTAATGAGAAAATGCTTTTTGAAGAACTTCTGGAGCAATATAAAATTAATAAATCCGAGCTTTCGCTCCCTAAAAATGAAAATCTTGCAAGAGCACTGGCAAAACGTACGGCCATTAGGCCTGGAGGTAAACTGACTTCAGAGGAAATGAATGCATTGATTGATAATTTGTTTGCCTGTAGTACCCCGAATTTTGCTCCGGATGGTCAATTGATAATTTTTATTTTAGATTTGAACAAAATAGAATCGTTTTTTACCTGATTAATGAACAGACTCACACCAATTGTAAAAAACCTACTGCTTGCAAACGTAATTGTATTTGCGGGCACATATTTTTTCGGATTTAGCAAACTTAATGAGATATTGGGTTTATATTATTTTGCATCACCTAGCTTCTATCCATTTCAGTTCTTGACCTATATGTTTGCCCACGGGGGCCTGGGTCACATATTTTTCAATATGCTGGGTTTGTTTTTTCTAGGCCCGTTGCTGGAACAATTTTGGGGGACAAAAAAATTTCTTGTGTTTTACCTCACGTGTGGTTTAGGAGCAGGGTTGATTTATAATGGCATTGCATTTACTCAGCTTAAGCCTATGGAAAATGCAATGACAAGTTATGAATATAATCCTAATCCGGATGAGTTTTACAGATACATTACCAAATACTATACCTTCAAAGATGCAAGTGTGTATAATCTGTATGAAAAATACTATGACCATCCGAACAATATTTCGCTTGAAAAGAAGACTAAATCAGTTGTTAGGGATGTTTATAATTTGAAACTTGATATTCCGATGGTGGGTGCTTCAGGCGCCATTTATGGACTGTTAATGGCTATTGCACTACTTTTTCCTAATACGCAGTTCATGCTGCTATTTCCACCGATACCAATAAAAGCGAAGTATCTAGCCCTGATATTAGGAGGGATTGCATTATATTCAGGATTTTCTGACAATCCGGGAGACAATGTGGCGCACTTCGCCCATCTCGGAGGAATGGTATTTGCATTTATTCTAATTAAAATTTGGCGAAAGGACAGAAATCAATTTTATTGAAATTTGCAACCTGCGGTAAATTCATTTTTTTTAAGGAAATATTAGTAATACAAAACGAAAGTTATTAGATGAACAGGGGAGGAATACTTGAAGAGTTTAAGTACGCGTTCAAGAAACAGGACAACAGCCTGATGCAGATCATCCTGTTTAACATTGCCGTTTTTGTGTTTTTAAATACCCTCGGTGTGATTTTATGGTTTGCCGGGCTGACGGAATTCAGGCCAAGCCAATGTGTGGCAGGGTCAGGTGATTTGTTTTGCCGGATTTTACACTTTATAGAATTACCTGCTGATCCAATTACATTTATCACACATCCATGGACTCTGATCACATACTTTTTCGCACATGTAAATTTCTTCCATATCCTTTTTAATATGCTCTTTTTATACTGGTTTGGAAAACTCATAAAAGAGTTTCTTGGAGATAAAAGAATTGTAAGTTTATATGTTTTGGGAGGTTTAGCTGGTGGACTTCTATATATTCTGTTATATAATATTCTCCCACAATTTGAAGATAAAGTACCTTATACATATATGCTGGGCGCATCGGCGGGAGTTTTTGCCGTTGTGGTAGGCGCAGCGGTTTTTATGCCGAATTATACGCTGTATTTGATGCTGTTCGGACCGGTACGAATTAAATACATCGCAATATTTTATATTCTGTTGTCATTTTTCAGCATCCCAGGAGCAAATGCAGGTGGTAATATTGCACATTTGGGAGGCGCTGCAATCGGTTACTTTTATATCAGACAATTGCAGAAAGGAAATGATCATGGAACCTGGATATTCAGCGTGATCACAATGGTTAAGAGTCTGTTTATTCGGCAGCCAAAAATCAAGGTTACGTATAGCAGCGGCAAAGTAAAATCAACAACTGAAGGCGTAAAAAATAAACGTGCAAAATCACGGTTAGCTCCCAATCAGGCCGAAATAGACGCCATATTAGACAAAATATCACAATCAGGCTATGAAAGCCTGTCAAAAGCGGAGAAGCAAAAGCTTTTTAATGCGTCGAATAAATAGTCTGGTCATATTTTGTTGGCTAATTGGCCACAAGCCGCGTCAATATCCTTGCCACGGCTGCGACGGATCCGGGCATTTACTCCATTTTTATTAAGAAAATCCCTGAAAATATCAGCTGTTAATGAGTTTGTCTTTGTAAAAGCAGCTTCCGAAATGGTGTTGTATTCAATGATATTTACTTTACTAGGGAAGTGTCTGGTAAACCTGACCAGTTTTTTGGCATCTTCGATGCTGTCGTTAAATTTATTTAAAAGGATGTACTCAAATGTGACCGGTTTTTTTGTGGACTTGTAATAAAACTGTAATGCATCACGAAGTACGGGAAGCGAATTAGTTTCATTTATAGGCATAATTATATTCCGTTTTTCATCATCTGCCGCATGGAGCGACAGTGCTAAATTGAATTTTGCCTTATCCTCTCCTAGTTTCACTATCATTTTAGCTATTCCGGCAGTAGAGAGGGTGATCCGCCCTGAAGACATATTGAGGCCTTCCTCAGAAGTGATAATATAAATCGACTTCATCACATTGCTATAATTCAGCAGCGGTTCGCCCATTCCCATATAAACAATGTTAGTCAGGGATTTTCCAAAATTGATTTGGGCCTGTTTGTTAATCAGCACTACCTGGTCATAGATTTCTGCGGCATCCAGGTTCCTTTTCCTTTCAAGGTATCCGGTTGCACAAAATTTGCAGGATAAGGAGCAACCCACTTGTGATGAAATACATGCGGTTAGCCGGTTGCCCGAAGGTATAAGTACACCTTCTACAAAATGGTCGTCGTAAAGTCTGAAAGCTGATTTTATAGTACCATCTGCACTTACCTGGGTATGGTCTATCACCACATTGTTTATCGAAAAGCTTTTATTCAGCAGTTCGCGCAATTTTATCGAAAGGTTGGACATAACATCAAAATCAGTTACTGATTTTTTCCACAGCCATTCGCCTATTTGCCTGATTCTGAACTCCTTTTCATTATTTTTTATTAAAAAGTCAGCCAGTTCTGAATCATTTAGCTTACGTATATCAACCTTTGCCATATGCACAAAGATAGTGTGACCCTCGGATATAAATGAATTTTTAAAGGACCTGGGATATGCACATGTTCTTACAGTGCTTGTTGTAGTGGTTTATCTCGTAATCAGATAGCGGTAAAAACAAAAAAGGAGACATTTTTTTGCCTCCTTCTAGTGATTTTTTTTGTCTCACGGTTAAACCGGATCAACTTTCTGGCCTTCTTTGTAAATTTACAGCCTTGTTTATCCAGCATCCTACTTTGAAAGTGTCTCCTTCGTTATAATTCTCTAGAAAGAGGTCATCAATAGAAGGAAATTGCTCTTTGGCGCTGGCCATTGATTTTGTCTCTCCTGCCATTTTATACATGTTGTAAGCTGCAATAAAAACAGCACGGTCTTCGACCTTGCTTTCTCCTTTTTTACATTCATCATAGCTGGTCATATACAAATCACCGATAAGTTTATAGGCTTTCTTACGTTTGGGATCTGCTTGCACAGATTTCAAAAAATTGGCACGTGCTTGCGATTTCTTCCCGCGTTGCGTGTACTGTCGTCCAAGTTCGAAATAAATATCTGCTTTTTTCTGACCTGTTTTGGCCAGTTTAAGAGCAGCATTGTAATATGATACAGCCGATTCATATTTGCCACTTGCTGCTAGTTTAGCGGCGATCACTTTGGCCATGCCATAATCAGGCTCTTGTTCCTGGACAACCTTTGCTGCCACAAGAAAGATATCCTGATTTGTACAACCTGCTGATATTGAAAGGCTGAGTATTTTCTTTGCAAGGTCCAGGTCATCTGGCTTTTCTTTTAGTTTCATACCAAGATTGCCTGAAATAAAGTCACAGTCGACGGTAACCATTTCTGTGAGCATTTTGTCAACAAAGTTTTTTGTTTTTTCCATCTTGACCTTATCTGCTCCGTTGGCAATTTTATAATCAATGATATCGGTTACTTTTGCGTACCTGTCAAGAACATCATCATCACTCAGTTCACCTACTGATAGTTTGTATTTCCTGATTACATCCATATAGGCTACCAGATTTGGAGTTCCTATATTGTTGCCATTGAGTTCATACGTTTTTTCAAATAGTTCAAATAACCATATATATTTAGTATTGTCACTTTTATAATACCTGTAAGCGTCATAGGCTTTCCGATCAAGAACCTGTGCTTCATGATTGAAATATTTAATGCGCAGGTCATAGAGTTCCATTACTTTATTCTGATATTGGTTTTGTTTCTCACCCGAAGCTGACTTTGTGAGTTCTTTGTAGATCTTGACACCGTTAATATATAATGCTAGGTTCAGATCAGGTGTATTTTCGAGCAGCCACTTAAGATCATCTGCTGCGGATTCAAAATCGCCTCCTTTACGTGCATCATTATACAGCACGTTCTTCTCTTCGGCCATTTCTTTCATTTGCTCATCTTCAGGCCAGTGCCAGGTGCTTTGGCAAAAAACCGGATAAATACCCGAAACGAGTACAATTATCAAAAAATTAAGTTTCATAATCTTGTTATTACAAATTCCCCACTAAACCAGTATTCTTCTAAAATGCAATTCAACCATTTAAAGTTTGATAATGCTTTAACGAATCGGCAAAAATATGAGTTTTATCTTTTAAATAAAACAAGAATATTTATTAGATGAAAATATCAGACCATTCATAATGTAAACAAGAATCATATTTTAACCCGTTCAGTCCTCATAGCTAAACTTATTAAGAATCCAGAATCTGGAATAAAATGTGACAAAATGTCTTGTGTAACGTCTTGAATAGGCCGTTATAAGACATAATTACCGAATAAAATGAAAAATATCTGTATGGTGTAAAAATTGAGGGATAAGTGTTGCATAAAATGAAACGAACAATTAGCATAAAGTTGATAAAATGAACTTAGATAGATATACGATTAAATCACAGGAAGTAATTCAGAATGCTGCAGAGCTTACATCTGGCAGCCAGCAACAGGCAATTGAACCAGGACACATACTTAAAACTTTGCTACATACCGACGAAAATGTTTCTTCGTTTTTGGTTAAAAAACTGAACATTAACCAGGAAATACTTGAAATAAAGTTGGGAGAGATTATTTCAAAATATCCTAAAGTATCCGGTCAGCAACCTTATTTCTCAAATGACTCGGTATCTGCGCTTCAGCATGCAGAAAAAATTTTGAAAGATTTCGGGGATGAATATATTGCTGTTGAACATATAATTCTAGGCATACTTAGTGGGAATAACGATACAGCCCAATTGATGAAAGACCTGGGATTCGAAAAAGAATCCCTTATAAAGGCAATCAAAGAACTACGGGGAGGTGGTAAAGTAACTGACCCTAATGCAGAGTCAAAATACAAATCACTTGAACGCTATTCAAATAATCTTAACGAGCTTGCAAAAGCAGGTAAGATAGACCCCGTAATCGGCCGTGACGATGAGATCAGAAGGGTCTTGCAGATTTTATCGCGTCGAACGAAAAACAACCCGATGCTCATAGGCGAACCAGGTGTAGGAAAAACGGCCATAGTAGAGGGTCTGGCCCAACGCATTGTGAACGGCGATGTACCTGGCAACCTGAAATCAAAAACCATTATTTCTCTTGATATGGGCTTACTGGTTGCTGGTGCGAAATATAAAGGAGAATTTGAAGAGCGGCTGAAATCGGTAATTAAAGAAGTTACTGATTCGGAAGGGGAGATCATATTATTTATTGATGAGATTCATACACTGATTGGCACTGGTGGTGGTGAAGGAGCTATGGATGCTGCCAATCTACTTAAACCTGCGCTGGCCAGGGGAGAGTTACATGCGATTGGCGCCACCACACTTAAAGAGTATCAAAAATATATTGAGAGAGACAAGGCACTTGAAAGACGCTTTCAGACTGTAATTGTAGATGAACCCAACGTGGAAGATTCCGTTTCAATTTTACGTGGTATTAAGGATAAGTATGAATTACACCATGGTGTAAGAATTAAGGACGATGCCATAATTGCTGCCGTCGAATTGTCGTACCGCTATATATCTGAAAGATATCTGCCCGACAAAGCGATTGACCTGATGGATGAGGCTGCAGCGAAATTACGTATCGAAATTGATTCGTTGCCGGAAGAACTGGATGAACTGGAGCGTAAAATCAGGCAGCTTGAAATTGAGCGGGAGGCAATCAGGCGTGAAAAAGATAAAGCAAAAGAAGCAAAGCTTAGCAAGGTGCTTGCCGAACTTACCGGCAAACGAAACGAATTAAAGGCCAAGTGGGAGAATGAGAAAGAAGTTATTTATGGTATGCAGAGGGCTAAGGAAGAAATTGATGGATTAAAGTTGGAAGCTGAGAAGGCGGAAAGAGCTGGAGAATTTGGAATTGTGGCAGAGATCAGGTACGGAAAACTGGTGGAAAAAGATAATGAACTTGAAATACTGAAAGAAAAAGTGCACAAGATGCAGAGCAACAGTCCTCTATTGAAAGAAGAAGTGGATAGTGAAGATATTGCCGAAGTAGTCGCAAAATGGACCGGGATTCCCGTATCGAAGATGCTTCAGAGCGAAATGGAAAAGCTTTTGCATCTAGAAAATGAGTTGGGCAAAAGAGTGGCCGGGCAGAAGGAAGCTATACGGGCGCTGTCGGATGCGGTACGAAGAAGCCGTGCTGGTTTGCAGGATCCCAAACGCCCGATCGGAAGCTTTATATTTCTAGGCACGACAGGAGTTGGCAAAACGGAACTGGCCAAAGCTCTGGCAGAATATTTATTTGACGATGAAAATTCGATGATACGAATCGATATGTCTGAGTTCCAGGAACGACATTCTGTAAGCCGGCTAATTGGTGCGCCTCCCGGCTATGTAGGTTATGATGAAGGCGGCCAACTCACTGAAGCGGTACGCAGGAAGCCTTATTCAGTGATTTTGCTTGATGAAATTGAAAAAGCACACCCGGATGTATTCAACATTTTGTTGCAAGTGCTTGACGATGGTAGATTAACTGACAATAAAGGCCGGGTAGCCAACTTCAAAAATACCATCATAATCATGACGACAAATATCGGTTCGTATCTGATACAGGAGAATTTCGAAAAGCTTACGGATGTAAATAAAGAAGCCATAGTAGAAGAAACAAAGCAACAGGTATTTGAACTATTAAGTAAAACAGTGAAACCCGAATTTCTGAACCGTGTGGATGACCTGATCATGTTCCGTCCGCTCTCCCGTGAAGATCTTAGAAAGATCGTGGAAATTCAATTCAACATCATCCGGAAACGGTTAGAAGAAAATGGAATACAGGTTGAAATTTCGGATAATGCAAAGAAACAACTAGCAATATGGGGATATAATCCGCAGTTTGGAGCGAGACCACTTAAGCGTGTTTTACAACGTGAAATACTTAACGAACTTTCGAAAGAAATTCTGTCGGGCAATATTCATAAAGACAGCGTTGTAGCTATTGATTTGGATGCAAACGGAAAAATCGAATTTATGAATCTTGACAAGGTGGAAATTGAGTAAGAATTAAGGATTATAAACCTACAAAAGAAGTCGTTGAACAATTTTCATCGACTTTTTTTATAACCTCATTCCTATCACAAGTACATCATCCGTTTGTGAATTTCGCCCCTTCCATTCTTTAAATACTTTATCAAGAATAAATCGTTGTTCGCTGACATGTTGATCATACATGGTTTTAAAAAGACTGATCAGCGAACTACGCATAAATTTCTTGTTTTTTCTACCTCCAAATTGTACGTAATAGCCGTCAGAGGCAAGATAGATCATATCGCCTGTGGATAGTCTAATATGGTCGGACGAGTAAAATTTATCGCTGAACAACGGGTCTCCAACAGGATACCTGTTGCTTTTTACAAAATGAATTTCGTCCAAGTGTATATAAAACAGTGGAAAATGGGCGCCGGCAAATTCAACTTCTTTGGTCTTTGTATTAATTTCACATATAGCTGCTTTTATCCCGTTCACCTCTTCCGGCCGCTGGCCCGTTTGACTCGTTTCATGTTTGAGCTTCTGATCCAGCATGGTAAGAATCATTGAAGGTGTGGTTATGCCTTTGTGAAAAATATCTTTTAAAAAATGGTATGCAAGCACGGTGAAATAGGCTGCATCCGTGTCGTGACCTGGACAATCCAGTACAGCAAGCACGATTTTATGACCTGTTTTATGGACCGTATAAAAATCACCTGATATGGTGTTTCGAGGTATTTGTAAAACAAAAGAGTTCTTTAAATTTTCATGGAAATCAGCTTTTTCAGGAAGCAATGCCAGTTGAATATGCCGTGCATACCAGGTGATTTGCTTTTGCCGGTCACGAAGCTGGCTGATTTCAACCAGGTTTCGGGTTTGCTCTTCTTTATATTTTATTGCCATTTCCGAGAGTCGTTTCAATTCTTTGTTTTCCTGTATATGCTTCTGTTTCGATTTGTTTTTTACAGCTATTCGATTGTAAATAAGAATCAATGCAACGACGATAATTGCACCAATCCCAAATTGTATGAGTATTGAAATGCGCTTTTGTCCGATGAAATACCGTTCATTTTCAGTCTGAAGGTTTCCGATCAATTGTTGATTCAGGTCAAGTTCATAAATAAGGTTATTCAGCTCTTCTATGTAGGCATCTTCCAGCTCCGTCAGTTCACGGTTTTTTGTATTTTTTATAAATGTTTCTCTAAGGAGTGAATAAATCCTGAAATGGATTAGAGATTCCTGCATGTCTTTCTGCAGGTAGTAAAATCTAGCGAGTTTAAGTTCGTAATCTGCTTCTTTTTCCTGGTTTTTATACTTTTGAGCCAAATCAAGACCTTTTTTAACGTAAATAATGGCTTCTGCATAGTTTTTGATCCTATCATTGGCTTGTATCCGGCTATCAATCTGCATAAATTTTTCTTCCATAGTGAGGAGCTTGTCTGCGTCCTGAAAAAGTATTTCAGCCCTGAGAATTTTCCCTGTAAGTATGGCAGTTAAGAATGTAATCAGAATTAAAAACCTCATCTCATTTCATGTGGTATAAATATATGACTCATTTTCCTAAAAACGGAAGTAAAATGCAAAAGGAAATTATATGAAGATGTAAATAGATTAGGCCTCCCACGTCGCAGGTTGTTATTGTTGCTACTAAGGAATTATTCAGTGAAACCTTCTTTGGTACCGAACAACCTGACGATCTTCTTTTCTGCTTTGCCATTGGCGATCATGAGCAGGTAATCATCCAACTCAATTATAATATCGCCTTCCGGGTTTTTGAGTAGTTTGCGCTTTTCCTTAGTTTTTACAATACCAACCAGAATGGCGTTACACTCATTTTTAAGGTCGTAGAAAACTTTAGTATAAAATTGATTCAGGTATGGGTTGCTTTTTAGGACCTGAAACTCTTTCATATCATACTCTTCTTCGGTTTCAGCATAAGATATAATCTCTTCGTTATAAGAAGCAACATCGGGTTCAAAAATGTAGCTGGCAATCAATTTGGAAGTCAGGTTTGATTTAGAAACGACATAAGTTACACCGGCCGATAAGAAGGTATCCTTCAAATCCGCATTGTCAATGGTAACAATATATTTCAGATTGGGATAATGTTTTTTTATATTCAATACATATACCAGCTTTTCCGTGTCGTTATCAAGGTTTATAAATACGATAGCGGCATCCTTTATATTTACCTTCAGCAATGTATCAATATTGGTAAGGTCAGAATAGAGTGTAAAGACCTGGGAAATGCTGTATGCTTCCCTGATCTTGTCAATGTTATTTTTATCTTTAGTTACCACAGCCACTTTTTTTCCGGCCGCAACCAGTTCATCGGTAACCATTCTCCCGAATGATCCCCAACCAATAATTACTGAATGTCCTTTGTGTTTCATACCGTAATATCCCCTTTTTTTATTTTCTAAAATTGTTGCGATCAAGTTCGTAATACGTCCGATGAGTATCGAATATACGCTCAGACTGATGACGAAAAACACAAAACCGATCAATCTTCCTCCGGTTGTGATCGGATACATGTCGCCATACCCGATAGTAGTTATAGTTACCAATGACCACCATACGGCATCAAACAGGTTCTGTATATTGGCTCCTGAATGAGCCTCTTCAAAACGAAGAAGTGACTGCAGTAAAATAAAGTATGAAATTGCAGAAACGGAAATAATTACGAATATCTGCTTCAGATTTATCCGCTTCAAATTTGCCCAGTCATTACTATTCTTAGATATCGGCAATTTTTTACTCCTTTACTAATTTAGAATTAATACATTTTTCATCCAAACGGACGTGATTAAAACAATCGTTTTTGTTATCAATTTCAATCAGGGTATTTCGATCATTTCCGTCCGGGCGTGTTTCTTTAAAATCATACACACCTTGCAATGTGCCCCATCGGCAGGCCGGGTCATGATACATAATGGATTTTTCAACCACTTCCTGCCCGGTGAGAATTTGCGTGTATGAGGCAACAGATATAACCAAAAATATGGTCAATAAAAAAATATATTTCATGATAGTCAATAAATAAACTAAATAAGGTTAAATCTAATCTTTTTTTATTAAGGAAAAAATATTGGATCTGAGATACAGGTTTTTTAAGAGGATTATCGTAATTCTGTAACAGAGCTAGGATGTTGAATAGCTGCGTTAACAAATTCCTGATTTGGGGGTGAGGATTGCCCCGGATGCTTTACAGGATTATCTCATTCACCTTCTTTGTTTATGAGAAGGTGATACCATCGTTTGCATTCTGAAACAGATTGAAGCAGGTCTTTTCATATTTATTATCTTTAATGCAGAAACGCATTATTGTTTTATTTTCCTTAAAGTTTAATTTGATTTGATAAATGTTAAAAAAAGTCATTTAGATGAAAGGGAAAATAAAATACAGATATACCTTATTGTTATCTGTTTTATCCGCTCCATTTTTATTTGTGCAAAAAGGAGACTAAACGATTCATCGGAATATCGAGAAGGAGTTGCAAACGCGGTTGATTATACAGATAGAGCAAAACTTCAGACTTCGGACATCCAACACACCACAGTTAGGCTTCTACAACCCTATGCTCCAATTAAAGGGTGGAGTCTTTTAAATTGGATATACATTGCATTACGGGCAGCCATCAAATGAAGATCAGCATTATCATCCCTACCTATAATGAAGCAGGAGTGATCGAGCAACTACTTGAGTACCTGTTCGTAAATGCTGCGTCAGCACATTTAATAGAAATAATAGTGGTGGATGGGAAAAGTGAAGATAGCACAGCGGCATTGGCTAAAAAGGCCGGAGCCAGGGTGATTGCCAGTGATAAAAGAAACCGGGCTGCGCAAATGAATCGAGGCGCCGAACATGCACAGGGTGATATTCTGTACTTTCTGCATGCCGACTCGTACCCGCCGCCTGGATTTACATCGGACATTGTAAATGCAGTGCTTGCAGGTAATAGCAGCGGTTCTTACAGGCTGAGCTTTGACAATAACCACTGGTTTTTAAAATTAAATTGCTGGTTCACACGTTTCGATATCAGTGCCTTCAGGTATGGTGATCAAAGCCTGTTTATAACCAAGACATGCTTTAATGCAGCAGGCAGTTATAATGAAGATTATGAATTGATGGAGGATAATGAAATAGCGGGCCGCGTCAGGAAAGAATGCCCGGACCACATAATTATAAAAAAAACAATTACTACGTCCGCAAGGAGGTATCTTAAAAATGGCATTTTCAGATTACAGTTTATTTACTATTTGATTTTCCTGCTTTACAGTCTGGGATTTTCGCAAAAACAGCTAATGGAGTTATACAGAAGATGGATTAAATAGTGCAGGTCGTAACAATACCTGTAGGCCTACTTATTTAATACGTTAAGAGGATAATGTTTGAAGTGAGAATCAAAATCAATGACCTGACAGCTTTATTCCAAATCTGCCAGGTCATTGCAATCCTCAGTCGCTTTTAGGTTTAGTGTCAAGCATCATGAGACTTGTCGCCACCACTTCGGTAACGTACCGTTTCTTGCCTTCTTTATCTTCATAAACTCTGTGTACAAGTTTACCTTCGATTGCCACTTTGTTTCCCTTTTGAAGATAGTTTTCGGCTATCTCAGCCGTTTTACCCCAGGCAACCACATTATGCCACTGCGTCTCTGTTATTTTTTCGCCGTTGCTGTTGCGGTAAATTTCTGAAGTGGCAAGACTTATATTGGCCTTGATCTTGCCGTTTGTTAGATTTTTGATCTCCGGGTCTTTGCCCAGGTTGCCAATGAGTTGGACTCTGTTTGCTAATGCATTCATAATGGTAAAATTTAAGTTAAACATATAATTAAAAATTAAATCGATACATGCAAAAATGTGGTGGCTAAGTAACTATACCAGAATTGATTATCCGGTAACTAAATGTTTATACCCGTTTATCATTTACTTGTATTCGTTTGTAAGCGTTTGTAAACAGATAACTTCATATGTAATTAATTTTGCCAGTAGTTAATAAATTAATTAAGCACCAAATGTAACGGGGTTGGGACGTGATAATCAAAAGGAATTTCGAAGATGCGTTCATAAAGATTTGTAAAAATTGCAACTAGAGGACTCCGTTTTTGACCTATATTGGCAGAAATCGTAAGTCTTTCTTATAGATTTATTAAAAATGGCAATTTATGCAAAATCATATTTTCTGTGTGTTGATATCGTTTGGCTAATTTGTGTCAGACGTTAAGGATTTCTGCTTCGGGCAACTAATTTTACATGTATCAGTTATGGATTAATTTGAAACAAAATCACTAATTCTCTAATTTCATGCTATTTATATCACTGGTGTCCGAGAAAATCCCATACTAGGAGAGGTTAGAGGTGAGTAGAATATTGAAAATCAAAAGATAAAAGGCATGATTATGTGGCAAAGAAATTAGAACGAATTGTTTTTCAGAAAGAGAGAGAAATCGTTCATAATGAATAAATGTTACATTTTCGTGTGAAATTTTTTATCCCGGATTAAAGTAAATTTGTTATAAAACCGTAAAAGGAATGAAACTAAAAGTTTGTCTTTTAATCGGATTTTTATTCGTAGTGATGCTTAAGGGTAGTACCTATGCGCAAAAGGGGCCAACGCGTAAGCTACTTAAGGCGGAAGCTCCCGCGGAGTTCACGGTTGTGTTCACTACCACACAGGGTGAATTCAGGGTAAGGGCTTACCGTAACTGGGACCCGGTGGGCGTGGACCGGTTTCACCAACTTATCGTAAGCAGTTTTTTTACGGATATGGCCATTTTCAGAGTGCAGGTTGGTTATGTAGCACAGTTCGGCATTTCTGATAAGAAAACCTTAAATGAAGCCTGGGAAAAATATCCATTGAAAGATGCGGAGGTAAAGGGCTCAAACACCAAAGGCAGGATTGCGTTTGCCAGGGGTGAACCCGAAACCAGGACAACACAGCTTTTTATAAACCTGGCTGATAACAATCAACTGGATACGATTTCTTATTTCGGCCTGTTGGGATTTCCGCCCATAGCCGAAGTCATTGAAGGGATGGACGTAGTGGAATTGTTTTACGGGGGGTATGGTTCCGAACCTTCCGATAATCAGGATCAGATTTACAGTAAAGGAAATGCATGGTTAAAAGAAAATTATCCTGAAATGGATTACATTATAAAAGCAGAAATTGTGAATGATTGATTTTTTCAGAAATTAATGAAAGGATAATATGAATTGTATGATGGCTCTTTTTGTCATTTCAAATTTACAAAACCAGTCCATATATTTTGAATCTTTACAACAGATACGATAACTAACCCTGCGGCTATTTTATTATTCGATAAATCTTAACGACGGGATTAATTTTTTAATTTACACTCAATCATCCTTCCCGGGTTTAAGGGTTGGATATTTAATTCCTAATTGTTCAAGGTATGTATCATACCTGGTCTCATCGTAATAAAATTTCTCAAGTAAAGGTTTAAACTCAGCCATGATGTCCGTATTCAGATGTATGGCAGGAGTTTCTTCAGCCGTGATCATGGGCTTATACTCCTGCTCTTTGAGCTGAACAGTCTGGTAATATTCCCATGCCTGCTTTACGAGTTCCGGTTTCAGAAGAAAATCAAGGATGGTCATGGCCTCCGCCTGCGCTCCTGCAATTACACCTTTGTGTGCGATTGGAGTAGCCATTGCCACTGCGTTTGACCAGTGGTGACCCTGCAATCCGGGTACATTGGAAGGAAAGCGTAGCGTAACGGTAGGTACTTTCCAGGAGATGTCACCGATATCATCTGATCCTCCGCTTATAAAATCCTTAACAGGCAACCGGATTGTATCTAGCTCGGTTGCAAGCCCTTCGGTTTTTTTGGAATTTACCTCTTTTTGTAACGCTTTAGCCAGGACCTGATCGTCCTCACTCCATTCAGGAAGCCCCACCGTTTTTATATTTTCATACATGGTTGCGGCAATCACTTTGTTGAAATGACGCGGCCAGGCGCTGCCTAAGATCCGCTTTGTCATCCTGGTTTGGGTCATCATGGCAGCTCCTTCGGCAATCTGGTTGATACGTTCATAGTTGGCCATGATCTTTGGGTAAGTAACTTCGCGGATGAAAAACCAAATGCTTGCTTTGGATGGCACCACATTGGGTTGGTCTCCGCCATTTTTAATCACATGATGCGAGCGCTGCAGTGGGTCCAGGTGCTCACGCTGGAATTGCCAGCCTATGCTGGTGAGTTCCACCGCATCCAACGCACTCCTGCCCCGCCAGGGAGCGCCGGCAGCGTGGGCAGCTTCCCCTTCAAATGTATACTCTACGGATATCAGCCCGGTTCCTCTCGACTGGCCGAAAGAAACACTCAGGTTGCTGCTAACATGCGTGAATATAGAAATGTCAACATCGTCGAAATAGCCGTCGCGCGTATAATACGCCTTGGTTGCTAACAACTCTTCCGCTACTCCGGGCCAAAGCATCAACGTACCCTGAATGTTTTCGCGTTCCATGATTTCCTTTACCGCTAATACCGCTATGATATTTAACGGAATGCCCGAATTATGACCTTCTCCATGTCCGGGAGCTCCTTCTACAATCGGATCATGGTAAACTACCCCCGGTTTTTGCGAGGCTTTCGGAATGCAGTCTATATCGCTGCCAATGGCAATTACTGGTTTACCCGAGCCCCATCTGGCCATCCATGCGGTAGGAATACCCGAAATGCCACGCTCAATATTAAATCCATTTTTTTCGAGCATAGTAGTAAGATATTTTTCAGTTTCAATTTCCTGGAAGCCCAATTCAGCAAAACTGAAAACCTTATCTACCATTACCTGTGCCAGCTTGGTTTGGGTTGCGATTTTATCAGAAACTTCGGCTTTCAGGATGTTAATTTCATCGTCCGAATATTTTCTGGTTTGCGCATTAATGCCTGTCATCTGAAAAGTAGTGGTGATTAGAATAAACAGGATACGGACGTAGTAAGGAAATGATTTATGAAGTTGCATTTTATTGCATTTTAGTTTGAAATTCAATTAGTGAAAAATGTGAAACAAATCAAAGGTATATTTTACCTCTGTAATTTTGATTTATTTTTCCTCACTGTTCTTCTAACGAGACTCGAGTATTGCAAATGATACCAGTTTTAATGTTTAATAAATTCAAATAGGCAATCAGTTCCGAGATAATAATGACATTCGGTATTTAAAATTTCTGGATGAGGCCATGCATGCCCGCATTTACTTGATATTGGCGCTGTTTTTTGGTTATTTTCAGGTATGAAAGCGCAGGTGAGAAAAATCATTCATATTGATATGGATGCCTTTTTTGCCTCCGTGGAACAGCGTGACAACCCGGATCTGGCTGGAAAACCCATCGCCGTAGGAGGAGCCGGCAAGCGGGGTGTGGTGGCGGCTTCAAGTTACGAAGCCAGGAAATACGGGGTTTATTCTGCTATGTCATCGCGCATTGCCATTCAGAAATGTCCGGATCTTATTTTTATTAATCCGCGGTTTGATATATATAAGACCGTTTCACTGGTAATCCGGTCCATCTTCAAAGATTATACCGATTTGATTGAGCCACTTTCGTTAGATGAAGCATACCTGGATGTGACATCCAATAAAAAAGGGATGCTCTCAGCTACTATTATAGCCCGTGAGATTAAATACCGGATAAAGAATCAGACCAACCTTTCGGCTTCCGCGGGGGTTTCAGTGAATAAGTTCCTGGCAAAAATCGCCTCTGATTACAACAAACCGGATGGGTTGTTTGTCATACCACCTGGCAAAGTTATCGCATTTGTAGAATCGCTTCCCATTGAAAAGTTTTTCGGAATAGGTAAAGTTACTGCTGCCAGGATGAAAAAGCTCGGTATTTGCACCGGCGCTGATCTTAAACGTATGGAGAAAGGGCAATTAAAAAAAATATTCGGAAAAGCCGGTGATTATTTCTATGAGGTTTCCAGGGGGATTGATAACCGGCCGGTGGTTTCGGATCGGCCCAGGAAGTCGATTGGGGCAGAGACTACATTTGAGGAGGATATCGAGAATGAGGTTGAACTGATTGCGCAACTCGACCGACTGGCTAAGCTGGTTCACGACCGGACAGAGAAATCAGGTAATTTCGGGAAAACCCTTACTGTTAAAATTAAGTTTTCGGATTTCACGCAAATTACAAGAAGCACCACGATTAACACTCATATCAGGGGGTTTGAATCAATCAGTAAACTTGCGGAAGAGCTATTCCGCGAGGCATTTAATCCAGATATGAAAATTCGCCTGCTGGGCATTACAATATCAAATTTCAAGATAAAACCCGAACAACAGACAACCCAATATACATTGAATTTTTGAACGACCTTGAAATCCTACGCGTATTCCTTTCTGAGTGACCCGGGAAGCACAGGAAACCGGTCATAACATTTTTCATTTTCTATTTTCGTTCAAAGTATCCAAATTGCATCCCTGTAATTTTAAATAAAATGAAACATAAAATCAGTATTCTATTCGGAATTCTTATCCTTGCTGCAACGATTGTGTCAGCACAACAAGTTGATTTCATAACTCCTTATGAAAAATCTGAAGGGCTGGAAACAGCTACATATCATGAAGTCGTTGATTTCTATTCAAGATTGTCACAAGCGTCTCCCAGAATCAGAATGACGGAAGTGGGAATCACGGATTCAGGTTACCCACTTCACCTGGTGATGTATGCAGCTGATTCAGATTTTGATGTAGACAAAATGCAAAAACCTGATAAAAGAGTCATTTTGATTAATAATGGGATACACCCTGGCGAACCCTGCGGGGTGGATGCAAGCATGATGTTCTTCCGTGACCTGGCTTTTGACTCGGTCATTCAGGAAATTGCCGGAAACAGTCTCGTCGCTGCTATTCCGATGTATAATATCGGAGGTGCCTTAAACCGGGGTCCTTACAGCCGGATGAACCAGGTCGGACCAGTGGAGCATGGTTTCAGAGGTAATGCTCGAAATTTTGATCTTAACCGAGATTTTATAAAACAGGATACGCGAAATGCCCGTTCTTTTGCAACTATTTTCCAAATGCTGATGCCCGATGTATTTCTGGATACTCATACTTCCAACGGGGCAGATTACCAGCATATTATGACACTGGTGGAAGGGCAGGCAGATAAATTGGGCGGCGATTTAGGCAGCTACTACAGGAATGAATTTTTACCATTGCTTTATGAAAATATGAATTCGGAAGGATTTCCGATGGTTCCTTATGTACAAACCTTGAAGCAGACACCGGATTATGGGATAGCCGGATTTTATGACAGTCCACGGTATTCGTCGGGTTATGCGGCTCTTTTTCAGACAATTGCGATGATCTCTGAGGCGCATATGTTAAAGACATTTCGGGAAAGAGTGGCAAGTACATATGCACTGATTAAGTCAATCGTGAAAATAACAAATGATGACAACGAACGCATGGGACGAATGCGTGATACCACCTTATCATGGGTAAAAAAGAAGAAAGAATTCGCATTACACTGGACATTGGATAAAGAACGGTATTCAGAGGTGGAATTCAATGGATATGAAGCGGGTTATAAAACCTCCCAGGTTTCCGGACTGGATCGTTTGTATTATGACCGCACGAAACCCTGGATTAAAAACATAAAACACTATAATTACTATAACCCTGTATTAACTGTAACAAAACCAGTGGCATATCTTATTCCACGTGGATGGCATAATGTAATTGAGAACCTTAAAAGAAATGGAGTGGTGTTTGATCCGTTGGACCAGGACAGCCTGATAACGGTAGGCATTTATAAAATAAAAGACTATAAAACACGGGAACGGGTTTATGAAGGGCACTACCTGCATTATGATGTAGTCTTGGAGAAACATATTGATGCCATCCAGTTTCACAAAGGGGATTTTATTGCTTATACCGACCAGCGGGCAAACCGCTATTTGGTCGAAACGCTTGAGCCGCAGGGTTATGATTCATTTTTTGTGTGGAATTATTTTGATACAGTTCTTCAGATGAAGGAGTATTTTTCTCCCTATGTATTTGAAGATATTGCTGCAGGATACCTTGCCACGCATCCCGAATTAGAATCTGCCCTGAAAAGCAAAAAGAACGCGGATGATAGTTTTGCCAAAAGTGCCTGGGCACAGTTAAGGTTCGTGTATGAGCGAATGCCGGATTTTGAGCCTGTGTATATGCGATATCCAGTTTACAGATGGCCGGAATAACATGTTTATTAAATTAATTTTGTAATGAATGACAAGAATCACGTGTATGATTACATTGTCATTGGATCCGGATTTGGTGGCAGCGTTTCGGCTATGCGGTTAGCGGAAAAGGGGTATGATGTACTGGTAATTGAAAAAGGAAAGAAATACGAAGCAGCTGACTTTCCCAAATCCAACTGGAACTTCAGGAAGTATATGTGGGCACCGGCGCTGAAAATGTTTGGTTTTCAGAAGCTCAGTTTTTTCAGGGAATTGTTTGTTATCAGCGGCGTGGGTGTAGGCGGGGGTAGCCTTGTGTATGCCAATACGCACCTTGAACCACCGGATGAATTTTATGAGAATCCGGCCTGGGTTACTTTTGGCGACTGGAAAGAAACCCTGAAAGCACATTACCGGGAGGCAAAATTTATGCTCGGAACCACAACGGTGACCAAATCATATGTTGCCGATGAGTTATTGAAAGAAATTGCCGGCGATATGGGAAGGAAAGAGACCTATCATAAGGTGGAGGTAGGCGTTTATTTCGGTGATACTTC
Source organism: Bacteroidota bacterium (assembly GCA_022571715.1). Classification (GTDB taxonomy): domain Bacteria; phylum Bacteroidota; class Bacteroidia; order Cytophagales; family Cyclobacteriaceae; genus SZUA-230. The sequence continues at coordinate 26,921 of JACZXH010000054.1, forward strand.
AACACCTAAAGACCCGTACTTCAACGGGCTGGGGCCGGAGCGTCTGGGTTGTATCGAATGTGCCGGTTGCATGGTCGGATGCCGTTTCAATGCCAAAAACACCCTGGATAAAAACTACCTGTATTTTGCCCGGAAATTTGATGCATCAGTCATTGCCGAAACCAGCGTTGAAAAGGTGGAATGGATTCCGGATGAAAGAGAATACAGGATTCACACGGTTTCCAGTACTTCGTGGTTTGCAAAAAATCCGAAAATTTACAGAACAACAGGAGTAGTGTTCAGCGGCGGAGTG
>JACZXH010000055.1 GCA_022571715.1 Bacteroidota bacterium
TCCAAACGAATATGATAAAATGATTTCTATGCTGGGAGGAAAAGGCCTCAATGCATATACTACCGAAGATCGAACTGTATATACAATCGATATTCCAACAAATGAAATGGAACGGTTCCTGGAAATTGAAGGTTCCCGGTTCTCTCAGATTGTCAACCGCTTATTCCATACGGAGCTTGAGGCAGTTTACGAAGAGAAAAATCGTTCACTGGACAGTGATTATCGTAAAGTTAATGAAAGCCTCTATAAAACTATCTTTACAAATCATCCTTATGGTACCCAAACAGTTATTGGTACAATTGACCACCTGAAAAACCCTTCTATCACCGACATTAAAAAGTACTTTGATACCTACTATAAGCCAAATAATGTTGCCATTTGTATGAGTGGTGACCTGGATTATACTGAAACTATTTCTTTAATAGAGAAAAATTTTGGAGCGTGGAAACCTAACAAGGAATTACCTGAATGGACTAAAATTATAGAATCTCCTATTACAGAACCCAGGAGTGTTGAAGTTTATGGGCCAGATGCTGAATTCCTGCAAATGGGATTTCGATTTGATGGCAGGGGTTCTGACGATTACATTAAAGTGCAGCTAATTGATATGATACTGAACAATGCAGAAGCAGGCCTTATTGATCTCAACCTAAAGCAAAAGCAAACAGTTCTTGATGCCGGCTCCTTTGTGGATGTAATGAACGACTACGCTATCCATACAATTTATGGCAATGCCAAGGAGGGACAAACCCTGGAAGATGTTAAAGTCCTTATAATAGAGCAGATAGAGTTGCTGAAAGCTGGTGAATTTGAGGACTGGCTATTGAATGCCGTAATTACCGACTTTAAAAAATACAAAATGAAGGGTCTTGAAAGTCATAGGTCACGAGCAAATGCAATGGTAATGGCATTCACCAATGATATTTCATGGTCAGAGTATATTCAGGATATTGAAAAGATGGAAAAAATTACCAAAGAAGAGCTTGTAGCATTTGCAAATGAACGATATGGCGAGAATTATGTCATTGTTTATAAACGTAATGGTGAGGACCCAAATAAACAACATGTTGAAAAACCTACGATTACCAAGGTGCCACTTAACCGGGATGTTAAATCTGATTTTCACAAAGCCATTGCAGCCAAGGATGTTAAAAAACTGACACCGGTTTTTCTTGATTATAAAAAAGACATCAATTCAATAATTGTGAATAATGTCGAAGTCCTTTCTAAAGTTAATAAGGAAAATGAGTTATTCGATTTAACCTACCTTTTAGACCTGGGAAAAAATGCAGATCCTAAGTTAGGTTTCGCGGTTCAGTATCTTGAATTTATAGGCAGTGACCAATACAATGCTGAGGATTTAAAGAAAGAACTCTATAAAATTGGTTGTAATTTTAGTGTCTTTACTGCTGCCGAACGAACCTATGTTACTTTATCTGGGTTAGATGAGAATATGGATAAAGCAATAGTACTTTTTGAGTCACTTTTGGCAAATCCATCCCCGGATCAGGATGCTTTGGATAAAATGATAGGCAGGTCCATGAAATCCAGATCTGATGCAAAAAAAGACAAAGGGAATATCCTTTGGAGTGGTTTACGCAACTATGCTAAATATGGTGCTGATAATCCATTTACTAATGTACTTTCCAATCATGAACTTCAGGAATTACAAGCCGAAGAGCTCACAGGTATTATTCAGGGTATTACCAGGTTGCCACATAGAATTCTTTACTACGGACCAAGAAATTCTGATGATTTAAATAAATTTTTAAGTGAATATCACAATGTTCCTGATGAGTTTGATCCAATACCCGATCTGAAAACATTCAATGAACTGGATATAGATAAGCCACTTGTTTATTGGGCAGATTACGATATGGTACAATCTGAAATTGTATTTCAGGCAAAAGGTGAGTTGTACAATGTTGAGTTGGTACCCTATGCACGGCTTTTTAATGAATATTTTGGAAGTGTTGTATTCCAGGAGATCAGAGAAGCACAAGGATTGGCATATTCGGTGTTTTCAGCTTATTCACTACCAAATAAACAAGATAAATCAAATTACTTATTTGCCTATATAGGCACTCAGGCTGATAAACAAAGTGAAGCAATGAAGGCAATGGTTGAATTACTTAACAATATGCCCGAGTCCCAGGATGATTTTGAAATAGCCAAAGAGGCTATATTAAGTAAAATTGAAAGTGAAAGAATTACAAAATCCAGCGTAATCTGGGACTATGTAAACGCACAGGACAAAGGATTGGACTATGATGTCAGGAAAAATACCTACGATAAAGTTCGAAACATGAATTTTGACGATCTTATAGCTTTCCATAAGAAGTATATTAAGGATAAGAAGTACGTTACAGTATTGGTTGGTTCCAGGGACAAAATTGATTTTATTGACCTGGCAAACTATGGTGAGGTCAAGGAATTATCACTTGAAGATTTGTTTGGTTATGAAGATATAATCCATGTAGATGTGGAAATGCAATAACCCGTAAATTGCGATTTATCATTTAAAACTTCTTTTAGAAAAATTTAATCAAGACAATAGAATGCACAGGACTGCAATAATTATGGCTATCCTCATGTTCACGGGGAGCATCTGTTACGCACAAAAAATATTGATTTCGGTTGATATGGAAGGTATTGCTGGGGTTGTAACCGGGGAACAACTTGGCCCTTCAGGATTTGAGTATGAGCGTTTCAGGAAATTTATGACAGATGAGACAGTTGCTGCTATTGATGGGGCAATAGAAGCCGGAGCAAAAGAGATAGTTGTAGCTGATGCCCATGGAAATGGACAAAATTTGTTGATTGAAAAATTACCCGAAGATGTACTACTTATCAGCTCCTGGCCAAGGCGATTTGGAATGGTCGGTGGAATTGATGAATCGTTCGACGGTGTGATACTTATTGGCTATCACTCTTCCACCCACAACATGAAAGGGGTACGGGCGCACACATTCTCTAGTGCTAAATTAACGAAGGTCACGATTAATGATATTCCGGTATCTGAAGGAATGTGGGCAGCAATGGTTACCGGGAATTTTAACGTACCGGTAATAATGATCAGTGGGGATGATATTGCTACACAAGAAGTCAAGGATTTCCTGGGTACCGTTGAAATTGCCGTGGTAAAAAAAGCGTTGGGTTTCCATTCGGCAAAATCCAGGACCCCTTCAGCGGCAACTAAAATCATAAAAGAAGCAAGTCGTACAGCAGTAAAAAATATCAAGAGCTATAAACCTTATAAGCTTTCGGAATCAACTGTAAAACTGGAAATCTCTTTTAAAAATTATCAGCCATCACAGATCCTGGCCTACCTTTCAATCGTAGAACGGATTAATTCACACTCCATTCGATTTGTTGGCAAAGACATGGTGGAGATCGCTGATTTTTTCGTTTTTCTCATGGAATATAATAGTGGTATTAAACCTTAACTTTTGTGTATTAAAATCAGCATTTGTGATTGATTACGGCGTTTAAATAATATGTGCGACAAAACATTTAAAGCACTTAGGGTAACAGAGGATGAAACCGGAAAATTTGTCAGAAACATTGTTGAACGAAAATTAACTGACCTCCCGGATGGTGATGTACTTATTAGAGTCCATTTTGCGGCGCTCAACTACAAGGATGCCCTGTCATTCACCGGTAATAAGAGGGTTACGAGAAATTACCCTCATACACCAGGGATTGATGGCGCGGGGATTGTAGAAGAAAGCAGCCAGCCAAATTTTAAAGTGGGAGACAAGGTATTGGTCACAAGTTATGATCTGGGCATGAACACCGATGGAGCTTTTGCAGAATACATAAGAGTTCCTGCTGAATGGGTTATCCCTCTTCCTGCTGGTCTGAACCTGAAAGAAAGCATGATTGTTGGAACTGCAGGTTTGACAGCTGGAATAGGGCTTTATAAAATGAAAATGATGGGACAAATTCCGGAACTAGGACCCATCGTTGTTAGTGGTGCATCAGGAGGCGTGGGAAGTATGGCAGTAGGAATATTTAAAAAAGCAGGATACCAGGTGATTGCCTCAACAGGTAAAGATAGTATCGCCCCGTATTTACTACGTATTGGCGCATCAGAAGTCGTTGACCGGGAGTTTGTAAATGATGATTCCAGCCGGCCGCTTATGAAACCCAAATGGGCAGGTGCTTTTGATACAGTCGGAGGTAATACACTGGCAACATTACTAAAGGGATGCAAACCCGGGGGATGCGTTGCATCGTGCGGATTAGTAGGTTCTCCCATTCTTTCAACTACCGTATTTCCATTTATTATCAATGGAGTGAATCTATTAGGGCTTGATTCAACAAATTTTCCAATGAATGAAAGACAACAGGTCTGGGATAAATTGGCCGGGATGTGGCGACCAGATCTGAAAAGTATTGCGACAATTTGCAAACTTCATGAATTAGATCCTTATATAGATCAGATATTAAAAGGTGAATTAAAGGGGCGTATTGTGGTTGAATTGGAAACATAAAATTTAATTCCATGCAAGATTACCAATCACATTACAAGGAGAGCCTGGAGGACCCGGAACGCTTTTGGATGGAGCAAGCCAAAGCTATTGATTGGTTTATACCCCCAAAAAATGGGATTACTAAAGATGATAGTGGTTTATACAGATGGTTTGATGGTGCCAGGCTCAATACATCCTACCTCGCCCTTGATTATCATGTAAATAATGGAAGGGCCGACCAGGATGCCCTGATATATGAGTCACCTGTAACCTATGAAAGTCATACATATAGTTATCGGGAGTTGTTATCCGAAACCGAATTGCTTGCTGGACTTCTGAAAGATCAGGGTGTAGTTAAGGGTGATACGGTGATCATTTACATGCCCATGATCCCCCAGGTGGTGTTTGCCATGTTGGCCTGCGCACGGCTTGGTGCCGTACATTCAGTAGTATTTGGAGGTTTTGCAGCCAGGGAACTGGCCATAAGAATTGACGATGCTAAACCCAGGATATTACTTACAGCCAGTGGAAGCGTGGAGATTAAGCGTGTTATACAATATAAACCATTAGTTGATGAGGCCCTCGATCTGGCAAACTACAAGGTGGATAAAGTGATTGTCTGGCAGCGACCTTTCGTCAAGGCAGGGATGAAAGCCGGGAGGGATCTTGACTGGGCTTCATTATTGAAAAAAGCTTCCCCTTGTGGATATGTGGAACTTGATGCTACGGATCCTTTATACATTTTGTACACTTCAGGAACTACTGGAAAACCAAAGGGCATTGTTCGTGACAATGGAGGTCATGCGGTTGCATTAAAATACAGTATGAAGTACATCTATGGAGTGGAACCCGGCGATGTTTACTGGGCAGCTTCAGACGTAGGATGGATCGTTGGTCATTCCTATATTGTTTATGCTCCGTTACTGTATGGGTGTACTACCATATTATATGAAGGCAAGCCGGTTAAAACGCCTGATGCGGGAACGTTTTGGCGAATTATTCATCAACACAAGGTAGGTGTAATGTTTACTGCCCCTACTGCCATCAGGGCTATAAAAAGGGAAGATCCCAATGGCACAAAACATCGGCATTATGACACCTCATGTTTGAGGAATGTATTTCTTGCGGGAGAGCGTTGCGATGTGGCAACTTATAAATGGTTACATAACATGCTGGGAATTGAAATAATCGACCATTGGTGGCAAAGTGAATCGGGGTGGCCTATGATCAGTAATTCTTTAGGCTATGATTTCTTACCTGTAAAACCGGGTTCAGCTTCTTTTCCGGTTTGTGGATTTGATATCCATATTCTGGACGAATACGGGAAGAGGCAGCCGAACAATGTTGAAGGTGCGGTTGCCATTAAGCTGCCCCTACCCCCGGGCTGTCTGCCTTCGTTGTGGAATAATGACACGCTTTTCAAGGAATCATATCTTTCGCGGTATGAAGGCTATTACCTTGCAGGTGATGGTGGCTACAAGGATGATGAAGGGTACTTTTTTATTACCGGCAGAACCGACGACGTGATTAATGTGGCAGGCCATCGACTGTCTACATCCGATTTAGAAGAAGTGGTCGCCGCTCACGAAGCAGTTGCAGAATGCGCCGTCATCGGAATAGCCGATGAATTGAAAGGTCAGGTGCCTGTTGGATTTGTGGTGCTGAAAGGCGGCTCCTTTATTAAAGCGGATGACCTTGAATCTGAACTGATCCGCATGGTTCGAAAGAAAGTAGGTGCTGTTGCGAGCTTTAAACAAGCGGTAATTGTAAAACGACTACCAAAAACCCGGTCAGGAAAGATTTTAAGAGCTACCATGCGGTGTATAGCTGATGGTAAATCATTCACACTTCCATCTACCATTGAAGATCCAACAGTTTTGAAGGATCTCAAAAAACTGATGTTTGAGAAAAAAATTGGAATCGCATTTAATTGACAGCTTGAAAATAAAATGTAGGGGACAACACTTTTATTGTTTCTTTGCGACCTTATTTCATAACCTCATTTTCTATAAAATAGTCTCTCAATTTTTTCAGTTTATCCGTATTTATTAAATCCACTCCTAGGTAATGCAGCATTTTCCATCCTTTCTCTATATCCGGATTGCCCCAGAGTCGTAATAATTTACCCTCTGCATGAACATTATCTGCAAGTGTCCGTATTTTATCCTGATCAGCCATGGGCATGTCTCCTACTCCTTCCCAATTTGAATATTGGAGATATGACTGGCTGATTACAGGCATCTCCCCTGTAGTATAACCTTTCCCCAAATCCCCTGGCCTCCCATCCAGGGAAACAAGTCTATCAGGATCCATAAGTACTGTTTTCACTGGACGTTTCCCGGATAGAAGAACAGTTATTTTATCCTTTTGATCCATTCCTCCTTCATACTGCCTTATCCATGATTTATAGGGTTGAAGCACCTTGCTTAACATCCGGTAAGTTTCTTCAGCTTCCGTTTTGATGTCTATCATCAGGTAGCAATCCGGATTGTACCCGGGATACAATGTCCCTCCATTCCGTCTAATAATTGAATCGAGTGGCTGCAAATATGTTTCTATGAGCGTTGGCAATAAATTAGAGCTATCAGGTAAATCATGACCGACATAAATTTCGTTATCAATAAGCAAAACATCTACCTCAATGCTCGTGAATCCATATGACAACGCATCAAATAACGGCCTTTCATGGTCATAGTCATTGTGGGCATGTGCACCGGTTAGTGGAACGATCTGACTACGAGATACGCTACCCAGGGATATACAAACCAGGAATAGCACTACTGTTGCAGGTAAATTCATATTTTTCTTTATAGGTTTTAAATTATGAATTTAAAGTCGCCAACCCGCTTATATATGGATTGAGGGCTCGAAAATTAAATGAGGCGTGTCTCGGCTAATCGATAAATTGCTTCGACACATTGGGTAATTATACCTTCTTTACATTGACCGCATTTATTCCTTTTAATCCGCGTTCGAGCTCAAAACTAACTTTGTCGCTTTCTTGCACATCTTCAGTCAAACCGCTCACGTGAACAAAATATCTTTCTTGTGTGTTGCTATCTATTATGAACCCAAAACCTTTTGAGTCATCAAAAAAGGATACTTTACCTAGATGTTCAGCAGATAAATTCTCCTTTTCCCTTTTGGGAATACCTATTTCAATGCTACTGGCTTTGATCGTCTTTTTCTTGGCAGGATCGGGAGGTGTATCTGTAATATTCCCATTTTCATCAACATAGGCCATCATACTCTCGAGACCACCGCCTTCTGATTTTGCTGCTTTGCGCTCTTCTTTTCTTGCCAGCTTATCCAGCCGCTTTTTTAAACGTTTTTTCTCTTTTTCTTTCTTGTTAAATGTCTCTTGCGATCTTGCCATTCAGTATTAATTAAAGATAATGAAAACTGTTCTACCCGAACTGTCTAGGGGTTACAGGATTACACTCAAACAAAGATACGATAAAAAATAGGAACGACTTTATTCAATGACTTTTTGGGAATGATACCCATAGCCGAAAAAAGGCATAAAGAAATGGTAACTATTGAAGAGCAGAAAAGAAAAAACAAATTATGCGTCACATTTGCAAACAGAATCCCCTATACTATAAGCAATGGGGATTCCATTAAGTGGACTACGTTAGTCCACCCATGTCAAGGCTATGCAATACATAATTTGTTTTATATCGGGCAGTGGCTAATTATTGATTAGTTTTACGTTTACTGCGTTCAAGCCCTTCTTTCCTTCTTCTACATCGAATTCAACTTGGTCATTTTCACGAATTTCGTCAATAAGACCTGAAGAATGTACAAAAATATCTTCACTTGAATCTGATGGCTTAATGAAGCCAAACCCTTTGGTTCCATTAAAAAATTTTACTGTTCCTTCCATTTGTTTATTATAATTATAGTTAAAAGACTGTATTATTTTGTGTTATATTAGATAAGCTGGTTGTTGAAAAACCTGGTGAGGTATAAGTTATATTGATGCATCTATGACTGGCTATTCGTTATTTTCTTTAATTATTTTCTTCTTTCTGTTTATAAATATAGGCATTCTGATTTTTCCGTCCCATATTAACCTGTCATTTTATGTTTTATTTCTTAATATTAGTGTCTTTGTCCTCTCGATCGGTGAAAATCCCTCTTTGACTTCCCTGCCCGTCTGAAATGTGATGAAGGTGGGCTGTACTTACCTTTTATATTTTTCCTATACGAAGATGCAGTGGGGCGGTTATTACCATCATCGTCTCTGTTTACGCGGATGCTGCGTCCTTCAATTTCAATTCCCTTGAAACGTTGACTTAATCCCTTATCGTGGTTTTTGTCCACATCGAAAAACGCACAGTTTTTTTGTATAGTCAATTCCCCGAATAATTTTCGATCGATACCTGAAACATCGGACAAGAAATGAATAAGATCAGCTCTCGTTAAGCCATCAATCATTCCTATGTTGATAAAGTAGCGATGAAACCCACTCTTAGAGTGTTTTTCATGCGAACCTCCATACGATTCATTGAGATCGATCTCTTCCCCACTTTGGATCATTAAATGGTCCAGTTGGTTGGTGATCAACCGTTTCAATAAATCTTCTTTACTTAGATGGGCAAACTGACCGTTCAGGTCATGCAATATTTTTTCAGCCTGGTCATCCACTTTTGTGTTGATGATCAGGTTTGCCCAGTTGTTTATACGACTTGATTTTAACTCTTCAATGACCGGTACCTCAATACGCTCAAACTTTACATTTATTTTTCTTTCCAGTTCTGTAATTCGTTTTCCTTCCCGTGGATTAATAAAAGCAAGCGAAACACCTTTCTTACCTGCGCGCCCTGTTCTACCACTACGGTGCGTATAGCCGTCCAGCTGGTCGGGAAGTGTGTGATGAAGTACATGCGTCAGATTATGGACATCAATGCCCCGCGCTGCCACATCTGTGGCAATGAGCAGTTGCATCGAGCGCGTTTTGAATCGTTTCATAACCGCATCCCTTTGGACTTGTGAAAGATCACCGTGAAGTGCCTCTACCTCATAACCCATGTTTCCAAGGTCGTCCGAAATCTGTTGGGTTTCTCGCTTAGTACGACAAAACAAGATTCCGCGCATGTCAGGCTGAATATCCAGAAATCGCCTCAGTGCTGGTATTTTATTGGCTGTTTTCGTAGTCACAAATTTATGCGATATATCCTTGTTGACTTTTTCCTGCACATTTATGGATACTTCCAGCGGTGCATCCATGTACTTTTTGATAATTTTGCGAATTCCAGGAGGCATGGTTGCAGAAAATAGCCATGTAACCCGATTTTCAAGGGTGTAAGAAAGGATTTTATCAATATCTTCTTTAAAACCCATGTTGAGCATTTCATCCGCTTCGTCTAACACTACATACCTGACGCTGCTAAGACTAACGGCCTTTCGTTTTATCAGGTCCAATAACCGGCCGGGTGTAGCAACTACAATCTGCGTAGGTCTTTTCAGTGCTTTTATTTGATTGGTAATGGCTGTCCCACCATAGACTACCTCTATGTTGAGTTGTTTATTGTTTTGGGAAAAATTAATTAACTGCTGGGCTGTTTGTTGTCCCAACTCACGTGTTGGAGCCATAATAAGTGCCTGCGTAGCCTTAATGCCTACATCGACCAGATCAATTAAGGGCAGACCAAATGCAGCTGTTTTTCCAGTTCCTGTTTGCGCAAGTCCAATAAAATCCGTTGGATCCTTACTCAATAACATCGGAATAGCTTTTTCTTGTATGGGCGTTGGGTTTATGAACCCGAGTTGATCAAGAGCCTCAATAATCGATTGTGAGAGTCCCAGTTTGCGGAAGTTATTCAATAATATTTTTTTAATGAGCCGCAAAGGTAATAAAATCACGTGGATAAATAATACAATAGAGTTAATTTTGTTAAAAAGTTTATTATTAAAGCTTTTACCAGGCTTTTGATCGAACCAGATTTGAACAAGACCTTTAATAATAACACTTCATTTGCAAAATTTACCTATCATATAATCTTGCTTGATTATTTGGTGGATTTATTAATACCTTGATTACAGATTATCAACATAAAATATAAACACATGAAAATATTTGACTACTATCGACCTGTAATCTTATGCATCCTTCCCCTGCTGTTTTCATATTGCGGTGGAGTAACGCAATCTAAAGAGGATGTAAATAGCCAGCCCAATACGCTTCAAACGGTGGATATTAAGGAGTGGCCTGTACCCTGGGAAGGAACACGCCCGCGGGATCCTTTTGTGGGCATAGATGGAAAAGTTTGGTTTGTGGGCCAACAGGGTAATTATGTTGCTTTCCTGAATCCCGATACGGAAGAATTTAAACGATTTGAGTTAAGGAAAGGCACATATCCACACAACCTCGTTGTCGATAAAGATGGTTTTGTTTGGTACGCAGGGAATCGAGCTTCCCACATCGGTAAATTGAATCCCGATGATGGATCAATCACACGATATGATATGCCTGATGAGGAAGCCCGCGATCCGCATACATTGGTTTTTAACCAACAGGGAAATATCTGGTTTACCGTGCAGGGAGGGAATTTCATTGGATATCTTAATACAACTACTGGTGATATCAGACTGATAAAAGTTCCCACATCAGGAGCGAGACCGTATGGAATTAAAATTGACTCAAAAAATCGTCCCTGGATCGTATTATTCGGCACAAATAAAATAGCAACAATAGATCCTGCAACCTTCGTGATAACAGAAATTGAACTGCCAAATGCGGAATCACGGCCACGAAGACTGGAAATACTAACTGATGAGTCTATATATTATGTTGATTATCGTAGAGGATTTCTTGGCCGTTACATACCTGATTCCAAGGAATTTACTGAATGGTCCCTGCCTGGTGGAGGTAATTCAAGACCTTATGGTACGGCATTGGATATCAACGAAAATATCTGGATCGCTGAATCTGGACTAGATCCCAACCGTTTGGTTGGTTTTAGTACTTCGACAGAGGAATTCTTTAGTATCACCGAGATTCCAAGTGGAGGAGGTACCATCAGGCATATGTATTACCATTCTGCCACAAAGGAAATCTGGTTTGGTACGGATACCAACAATATTGGTAGAGCAACAATTACACCTTGAGTTTTTTGTCGCTTTCGTATTGTATTTCAAAAGTATGAGTGTCATAAAATAGGATGGTGTAAGTGTTGTCAAATTAGTTCATATTTTCCAGCCTTAAGCGAAATTGAAAAATCCTACCTACCTGTCCGATCCCATATATATCTTACGGCGACTGTAGACCGGGCTATGTTACACTTTTAACTTTAGCATAGTACATTAATATTATTTTTCATATTTACTTCAGTCCTTTTTCAAGAATAATCATTACAAACTTTTATTTATGAAAAACTCTTTTACCTTGTCATTTCTTAAAAATGTAGAATTAATATTTGATCACTAATTTGGTTCCTATTAAAAGAATATTCGCATGGATAAGTAGCTTCGGACTAGCCATCGTGCCTAAGTGCCCGATCTGCTATGTGACTTATTCCAGTTCCATTGCAATTTGCGGATTGAGCACTCCACATGAATCAAAAATGAATATCCTTCTAATATTGAGTCTGACTGCATTAACAATCGTATTGCTAGCCATCAACTACAGAGGAAAAAGGACGCTTCTATCGATATTCATGGTCGTTATTGGAGTTTTAATTATCATTTTGTTGGGTCCAAATATTCACTATACCAATCCACTATTCTATGTGGGTTCATTGACAATACTAAGTGGAGTAATCATTAACAAAAGGAAGTTAACGATCACAACAAATGAAGAAACCAATCAGAACAAAGTAATACTTGCGAATGCTACATGCGTTCGCTGCATATCATCAGTTGAATTAATCAAGTCTATAGGAGTCAACTAATAATTATTAATAAATAAATTCTAACAATTATGATACCTGCTTCATTTGATTATCATCGTGCTTCAACATTGCAGGAGGCATTTACTTTCGCCCAGGAATATGGTGAAGATGCCAAATACCTGGCAGGAGGGCATAGTCTTATTCCAATGATGAAACTCAGGTTCTCGGAACCTGCCCATATCATCGATATCAGTAGAATTCAGGGTCTGAAATATATCAAAGAGGAGGATGGTATATTGAAGATCGGGGCATTGACTACAGAAGCCGATCTGGAGTTTTCAGATCTATGCCATGACAAATACCCTATTCTCGTTGATGTTAGTAAACTGATCGGAGATCCCTCGGTCCGAAACAAAGCCACTGTTGGTGGTAACCTTGCACACGGAGATGCTGCAAATGATCATCCTGCAGTGATGCTGGCTTTAAAAGCCAACATTGTCGCCGAAGGCCCCAATGGAACACACAACATTCCTGTTGATGAGTTCTTCAAGGGTTTTTTTGAGACAGCCTTAGAGCAACATGATATTCTTATTGAAATCCAAATTCCGGCCACGAAAGCTGGAAATGGAGGCGCTTACAATAAAATTGAGCGTAAAGTTGGAGACTATGCCACATCAGGAGTTGCCGTGAACTTGACTGTGGATACTAGCGATACGGTCGTGGATATTGGAATTGGACTAACCAATGTAAATCCTGTCCCAATGCGTGTTTCAAGAGCTGAAGAAGCATTAAAGGGAAACAAGCTGACACAAGAACTTATCGAAAAGGCTGGTAAAATAGCTGGGGAAGATTGCAGTCCAACAGCTGACCTTCGGGGTTCTGAAGATTATAAGAGATCAATTACTAAAGAGTTGACCATCAGAACGATCAACAAAGCCTGGGAACGGGCCAAGGCTTCATTATAAATCTATCTAACTAGGAAAAAATGAAAAAAGAAGTAACAATAAACGTAAATGGTACCTCATATACCGAGGAAGTTGAGCCAAGATTGTTGCTGGTTCATTTTATCAGGGAAAACCTGGAATTAACCGGAACACACATTGGTTGTGACACCTCCCATTGTGGGGCTTGTACGATTCTGTTGAACGGTGACTCCGTGAAATCATGTACCATATTCACCGTGCAAGCTGACGGAGCTGAAATAGCGACTGTCGAAGGCATGATGCAGGATGGAAAATACCATCCTTTGCAGGAAGCCTTTAAAGAGTACCATGGACTGCAATGTGGGTTCTGTACTCCTGGAATGCTTATGCGCGCGATAGACTTTTTAAAGCATAATCCTGATCCCACGGAAGAAGAAATTCGATGGGGTATTTCCAGTAACCTATGCCGGTGCACCGGATATAACAACATTGTTATAGCAATCGAGAAAGCAGCTGAGAAAATGAGGGAAGTAGAGGTAGAGACAGTGGCATGATCAACTTATTATATTTTATGATTCAAAAAAAGATCTAATATGGAATTTACTTGTAAAACATCCAAAGAAATAGGCGGCATGGGACACAGTCTCAAGCGAAGAGAAGACGATCGGTTCATTCAGGGAAAAGGCAACTATGTTGATGACGTAAAGCTTCCGGGAATGCTGTATATGGATATAGTGAGAAGCCCCTATGCATATGCGAAAATAAAGAGCATAAACACAGAAAAAGCACTGGCCATTGATGGCGTAATTACGGTGATAACGGGAAAGGACCTCGAGGAACATAATTTGCACTGGATGCCAACCTTTTTGTCTGATACACAAATGGTGCTTCCGACGGACACAGTAATGTACCAAGCTCAGGAAGTAGCCTGTGTTATTGCCACCTCACGCTATATTGCTGCCGATGCAGTAGAGGCTGTAGAAGTAGATTATGAACCTATGAAACCCGTGATGGATCCGCATAAGGCTCTGGATCCGGATGCTCCGGTCCTGCGCACTGACAAAGAGGGCAAAAAAGACAATCATATCTATCACTGGGAAAATGGAGACCGGGAAAAGACTGAAGAAGTATTTAAGAATGCAGACGTAGTTGTAAAAGAGCAGATATATCTTCCGAGAATTCATGTGGCTTCCATCGAAACGTGTGGATGCGTGGCGGACTATCAGACTGCGACCAAAAAAATGACGGTTTACATGACTACCCAAGCTCCGCATGCAGTAAGAACAGTAGTGGCTCTTGTGGCCGGTCATGTGGGATTGTCTGAAGAAAGGATCAGGATTATATCACCTGACCTGGGAGGGGGATTTGGTGGAAAAGTGCCTATATATCCGGGATATATTGTGGCCATTACTGCCACATTCCTCATAGGGAAACCTGTGAAATGGATCGAAGACCGAACAGAGAATCTACAGGCGGACTCTTTTGCGAGAGATTACGACATGACCTGCGAACTTGCCGCTACCAAGGAAGGCAAGATACAGGCTTTCAGGATAAAAACACTGGCTGACATGGGTTACACAGATGGATCGGCAAATCCTTCGAAGTATCCTGCTGGAATGTTTTCGATTTGTACCGGATCCTATGATTATAGTACTGCTTTTGCAGAAGTGGATGCTGTATATACCAATAAACCTCCGGGAGGCATAGCCTATAGATGTTCTTTCAGGGTAACGGAGGCTGCACATGCAATTGAGAGGATGGTGGACATATTAGCCCAGAAAATAGGCAAAGACCCTGCTGAATTGAGAATGGAGAACTTCATTAAAAAAGATCAGTTCCCGTACAAGTCCGCTTTGGGATGGGAATATGACAGTGGTGATTACCATGCCGGCCTTGAAAAAGCTATGAATATGATAGGGTACGATGAGTTAAGGAAAGAACAGGTTGAGAAACGTGCCAAAGGAGAATATATGGGAATCGGAATCTGCACATTCACAGAAATTGTGGGTGCCGGCCCCTCCAAGGATTTTGATATTCTTGGACTCAAAATGTTTGACAGCGCTGAAATACGAGTCCACCCTACTGGTAAGGCAATTGCCAGGTTTGGTACCAAGTCACAGGGGCAGGGCCATGAAACCACTTATGCCCAGATCATCGCAGAGGAATTAGGCATACCAGCCGAGCACATTACCATTGAAGAGGGAGATACAGATACAGCACCATATGGTCTGGGTACGTATGCTAGCCGAAGCATCGCTACTGCAGGTGCGGCTGCTGCAATAGCTGCTAGAAAATTGAGGGACAAAGCCCGAAAGATTGCTGCTTACCTGCTTGAAGTAAGTGAGGAAGACCTGGAATGGGAGCCAGGGAAATTTTCAGTGAAAGGCGCCCCTGAAAAGAGTAAAACCATCCAGGAACTCGTATTTGCAGCTTACACTAATTATCCACCCGGAATGGAAGGGGGCTTTGAGGCCGTTCATTATTACGATCCTCCAAATCTTACATTCCCAAGTGGAGCCTATATATGTGTGGTGGATATCGATGGCAAAACAGGGGCTATCAAGGTCAGGCGTTTTGTTGCTATTGATGACTGCGGTAATATTATAAATCCAATGATTGTACAAGGTCAGATCCACGGAGGTCTTACACAGGGGATAGCCCCGGCTATGTATGAGGAGCTCATATATGACGACGAGGGTAACATCCTGAATGGAAGTTTCATGGATTACCTGGTACCTACCGCGGTTGAATCACCTAAATGGGAAACTGATCATGTAGTGACTCCGTCACCTCACCATCCATTAGGTGCTAAGGGTGTGGCTGAGTCACCCACAGTGGGGGCGCCGCCAGCGATTGTAAATGCAATTGTAGATGCATTGTCGCCTCTGGGAGTCACCCATGTTGAGATTCCTGTTACGCCATACAAGGTGTGGAAGATTTTAAAAGAGAAAGGAGTAGTAGATTAAACAAGCCATTTATTTGGTTATTTATTCATTCATAAAAATAAGGCTGGAAACTGTTCCAGTCTTATTTTTCTTTAAATTCGTGTATCATGAAAGTGTCAATAGATAAAAATTTTGAGATAGCACAACCTGTATCTAAGGTATGGGAATATCTCTTGGACCCCTATAAGGTGGCTGAATGCGTACCCGGAGTGAAGTTAACCGAAAAGATTAGCGAAACAGAGTACAAAGGTGACGTAGGTTTAAAACTTGGGCCGGTAAATGCATCGTTCAACGGGGTGATAACCTATGCAAAAGTGGATGAAGTTGCCCGTGAGATTCATCTTGTAGGAAAAGGGGTGGACAAAAAAGGAAAAGGAAGTGTAGAAATGGCCCTGGAAATGAAACTGCAAGAATCCGGGAATGTTACCATGGTGAATACTACTATGAATGTGACTGTCATAGGGGTAATGGCTCAATTTGGATCTCGACTGATATCGGATGTTTCTGATCACATTTTCAAACAGTTTGTGGAAAACTTCCAAACACTGCTGGCCGGAAAGGAAATTGACGACCAAGACAAACAGATACATGGGGGTGCGGTAGCTGGTACCGTAGTAAAATCCATAACCAGTAAATTAACAAGTGGTGTAAAGAACATTTTCAGCAAAAAGGACAAAAAAGAAGAAAACGAAAACGAATAGTGGCTGATACCCGACAAATTGTTGGAGATTATATTAAGGGCTTCGAAAAGTACGGATATATACTTAGTGAGGAGCTTGCAACCATACTGTTTCTGTGCGATGAGCTGGAAAAACCTGTACTGTTAGAGGGTAATCCCGGAGTGGGAAAAACTACTGTTGGTAAAAGACTGTCACAACACCTTGGTACTACTCTGATAAGACTGCAGTGTTATGAAGGGTTGGACGTCAACTCCACGATTTATGAGTGGAACTACCAGAAACAGCTGCTGAATATAAAAATCCTGGAAAACCAGAAAGATAAAAAAACCGTTTCCAAAGAGATCTTTGGGATGGATTATCTTCTCCAAAGGCCCCTGCTCCAATCCATTATGGCAGAAGAAAGAGTGGTGCTTCTGATTGATGAGATCGACAGGGCAGATGAGGAATTTGAAGCATATCTGTTGGAAATACTTTCCGATTTCCAGATTAGTATTCCCGAAATCGGTACCATAACAGCCAAACACAAACCACGTGTGATCCTCACCTCAAACAGGACCAGGGAGCTGAGTGATGCATTGAAAAGGAGGTGCCTGTATCACTGGGTTGATTATCCCAGTTTTGAAAAAGAAGTGAGTATCATTCTTAAAACGATACCAGAAATCAAAGAAAAGCTTGCCAGGCAGGTTGTGCTCATCGTGCAGGAACTCAGGGAACTGAAACTTAATAAAAGCCCTGGAATATCTGAAACTATCGATTGGGCTCGCACATTGTTAGCATTAAAGTCCGCCGATCTTGATAAACTGACTCTGGAAAGCACGCTTGGAGCGGTTCTTAAAAGCCAGGATGATATAATGAAAGTAAAGACCCAGTATTTTGACAAACTCTCGAAACTGGCAAGTTAAATTAGAAATGACATGAGTAGCGTAACATCTACCAGGCAACTTGGAAACAACTCGTTGAATTCAGTGGTTTCCTTCATGCGATTTGCAAGAGCAAGTGGCCTGGAAGTTGGGCTTGGAGAAACAAACGATACATTAAAGGCGTTTGAGTCAGGGCTTATGTATGACTCAAAATTTTTCAGACATACCCTGAAGTCCATTTGTTGTGGAACATATAATGATATCGAGCTATTTGATGAGATCTACGCAATGTACTGGTATGATGAAGGCGGTGGTAAACTCATTGCAAAAATTAAAAATGAATACCAGCCGAAAGAGTCGTCTCAAGGTTCACTGATCCTTACAGGAAATAATAGGCAACAGAGAGAATCAGGCGAAGAGACAGATGCAAAGAACATGTCGGGAGCTGATTATATGGAGAAGATCCGTAAAACTGATTTCTGCAAACTGGATGATATAGACGAGGAGCAATTTGATATTCTGGCACAGGAATTATGGCGCCAGATGAGTTATAGGATGAAACGCAGGATGAAAATCGGAAATAAAACGGGAAAAATTGATTTTAGCAGAACGATCAGACGGAGTATTTCAAAAGGAGGATGGCCTGCCGAACTTGTTATCAGGCAGCGAAAGTTGATTAAGAAACGTCTGGTGGTACTTCTTGATGTAAGTGGGTCGATGGACAAATACAGCTTTTATCTTTTGAAATTCATTTTTGCCTTAAAAAACTATTTTGAAACTATTGAGGCATTTGTGTTCAGTACGGAATTGAACTATATTACTCCTTATCTCAGGAAAAACAACCTGAAAAAAACGCTGGAAATGATTGCTGAACAAGTTACCAGTTGGTCGAGCGGAACACGGATTGGAAAATGTCTTGAAGATTTCAATACCTCTTATGCCAAATCTATTTTATCAAGACCCGCCATTGTGATCATTTTAAGTGATGGTCTGGATACCGGAGACCCGGCGATTCTGGAAAAAGCCATTATGGATATTAAATTGAAAACAAAACAGCTTATATGGCTGAATCCATTGAAAGGCATGGAAGGGTATGAGCCTGTTCAACGTGGGATGAGCAGCGCCTTACCCTATGTCGATGAGTTCCATTCAGCTCATAACCTGGAAAGTTTACTGGAGCTGGAAAATTACCTGAGTTATGTTTAATGATATTATTGAGCAACTGAATAGATATATCAACGATGGAGAGACTGTTGCGTTGGCCCAGGTGGTATGGCGACAAGCCCCGACGTCCGGCAAGCCTGGTGATAAGGCTATTGTAAGAAAGGACGGCACCCTGATTGGATGGGTTGGCGGAGGATGTATCAGAGGTATTGTGGTGAAGGAATGCCAAAATGCCATTGAAGAACAAGAGTGCCGACTGGTAAAAATTGCACCTGATTATTCTGAAAATACAGACCCTGATAGCTCTGTGAAAACCTACAAAATGACCTGTCACGGTGGTGGCAGTATGGAAATATTTATCGAACCTGTTATGCCTGCTCCACATATTATTGTTCTGGGAAAATCGAATATAGCCAGGGCCCTGGTAAGAATATCGAGGGCTGCTAATTACAAAGTAAGTGTCATCGGCAATGATGCTGACAAAGAGGTGTTCCCTGATGCAAATGAACTAATACCAAAATTAGATTTCGGATCGGTAAAGATTAATCCGAATACATTCATTATAGTTTGTACACAAGGTGATAACGACGAGGAAGCCGTAAAAGAGGCATTACTCTCCCGTAGTCATTATGTTGGATTTGTGGCCAGCAAGAAAAAGTCTAACCATATGAAGCGTTATCTGGAATCATCAGGTATGGATTCAAGCGAATTTGAAAAACTTAAATCACCAGCAGGGATTGATATTAATGCCAAACTTCCTGAAGAAGTGGCCATAAGCATATTGGCAGATATC
This sequence comes from Bacteroidota bacterium, assembly GCA_022571715.1. Classification (GTDB taxonomy): domain Bacteria; phylum Bacteroidota; class Bacteroidia; order Cytophagales; family Cyclobacteriaceae; genus SZUA-230. Next base: position 19,676 of record JACZXH010000055.1, read on the forward strand.
ATCAATGATTTCAGAAACCGGGATGTACTTCAGTTTACACGTGCAACTCATGGCGATAAGGCGACTTTGGTTACCAGTCTGAGTGATGAATATTACCTGAATCCGGTTTGCAACCTGCCTATCTCAAAAGCCGAGGCAAAACACATTGTAGACTACAAAGGTCATAAGGTCTATTTCTGCTGTGATGGTTGCAAAGTTTCTTTCGATAAAACCCCGGAACATTATATTGAGATAATTGAAAACCCAGCCAAAAATCAAGGTTGAAAGTCTTCTGTGGAAGAATGCTTAATGCTACTGGTTGAAAGTTATCACTTTATGCTTGAATTATTTATTTAGGATAGTCTCTGTGTTGTTTTATTCTTCGAATTTGGGTTAAATGCCGGTCGGTATGCGCAATACCCGTCAATAAAAGCTGGTGCAGGTCCCGGACATCACCAACTTTTATTTCCGATTCATCTTTACCCTCAATATTATTCCTGAATGTAAAATGTTTTCTGAGGTCAATATCAGTTTCTTTAATATACGCTGTAAAGTGCTTTCTGACCCTCAGAAAAGCCTCCAGAGCATCGCTTTTTGAACAAAAGCGTCCTATTGGTTCCAGAAACCACTGGGCTCTCCCTTTTGTAGTGTCTGTTGCATATTCCTTAAAATAATTGTCATTCCCACGTACTACTGATTCATATTTAGGCAATTGAGGAGTTTTGGAAATAGCTCGTATTTCCCGATAGTGTAATTCGTTTTGAACCTCAAGGTGTTCAATTATTTCAGTAATAGACCACCTATCCAAATTCTCTCTGAAGCTCGCCTGCTCTTCTGTCAGGTGTTCAGTTTCCGTAACCAATTTATTTGTAGTTCTCTCCAATTCATTCAGAATAAACAGCCTGTCAGCATCGATCCACAGCATCTCATGCCGAGTTTTTTCAACACTAATGTTTTTGTCTTCAGGTTGAGGCTTAGTACAACTCCATAAAACAATACTCACTATAATAAAAGTCAGTAGTTGATTTTTCATAATATTTGATCTTTACTTATAAGTGATTATATAAATAAAAATACATTAATAAGAAGCGCATGTTTAATTTCTAGTTATTTGGGGTAGTAAAATCAAAACTGAATGACTACTTTTTCAAATAAGTGGTGGTTCTCTCATCATTAATGATACCACTCCAGTTAAGACCGAATCCAAAATCGTATGTATTGCCTTCACTATCGATAAAGCATGTCATATCCTGAGGTACGTCCTCGTTTTGTTCCTCAACGGTTCTCATATTGGCAGGCATCTGTAATGGCAACAGTGCGGAAGGTTCCGTATTTCCAGCCAATATCTCAAAAATAGACTGGTGTTGTACATCAAAGTTTACAAGAATCGCCTGAGCATATTTTTCGAATTCAGCCATAACTGTAGGATTTGCCATTTTGAGCAAAACAACTACAGGTTTATTACCCATTTTCTTTTTTGTGTCAATCACAAGCTTCAGATCTTTAGAATTCGACGTTTTTACTGAATGTTCCTTGTATGACCTGTTTGTAAAATTTTCAAAAGGGCTACCCCCTGCAATACTCGGATCCCTGGCAAATTCTGCCTTGTAGGGCAGGTACTGGAGACTGATAGGCACATAACCATTTCCACCACTTTCTAGATTCTCTTTGCTGTAACCAACTCCGGATTCAGGACTTTCAATAAAAACAAGTGCAAAATCTGCCTCCGCTGGATTGTCAGTCACATCAAAATATTTTTGAACTAATTCCAGATTCGTCGGAAACTCTAATTTTTCAGGTATTAAATTTCCAAATCCGAAAAACCCACGATGTTCAGGTGTAAAACGTTTAGGTATGTAAACGGTCTTGGATTTATCCATTGGGAGTATGTTCCCCTGGTTTTTAAGTAGAACGATTGACTTGAGCTGAGCCTCAAATCCAGCGGTCATGAACTCAGGATTACCAACTGTCTCTTTTGATGACTCTACATCGAGATAAGGATTTTCGAATAGTCCCGTTCTGAATATATTTTTTAAAAGGCGAATTGCAGAAGTTTCAAAACGTTCCCTCATGAATTCCTCTCCATGCTCCTCAACACCGATATTATAAGCTTCCATAACAGATCCGGCTACATTGCTTCCGCCAAACTGGTCTCCTCCGGCCATTATTATCCGATAATGTCTCTCAGCTACACTCCATTCTTCGGTACCCCATGGTTTACCTTTAAATTCATCTATTGAGGCTACGTCGCCCGTAACAATCCAGTCGGTGCAAATAACACCATCGTATCCATACTCGCCTCTAAGAAGATCTTTGATAAGCAATGAGCTATATGCATTCGCCACATTTTCATTTTCATTGCCCTGATTGTATGAAATTGTGTAATATGGCATCAATGCAGATGCTGTCCCTGTTCCCCCTACCAATTTAAACGCTCCTTCCGTAAATGGCTTCAACTGATCGGCCAGATTGTTGCCAGGATAAACGGCATACGTGCCATACCCGAAATGGGCATCTCTACCGCCTTCTCCGGGGCCGCCACCCGGCCAGTGCTTTACCATGGCATTTACGCTTTCATTCCCCCATCCGGATGTACCAGAACTTTGAAATCCATCAACATATGCTCGGGCCATATCGGCAGAAAGATGAGGGTTTTCACCAAAAGTTCCTCTAACCCTGTTCCATCTTGGTTCGGTAGCAAGATCGATTTGTGGTGACAAAGCTGTAGTAAAACCCAACGCTCTGTATTCAATAGAGGCTATTTCACCAAATCTTCGAACTATCGTAGGGTCAAATGTGGCAGCTAAACCCAACGAGCCAGGCCACATAGAGATGTTGCCTCCCCCTCCCATGTTGTATTCCGCATCAGAGACTGTTCCATGTCGGGGATCTGAACTATTATTTACAGGTATTCCATGACCAATTCCTTCCACAAGGGATTGTGCATTATTATTCCAGATTGCAGCAACTTCTGGAGACTGCACCCTTGTGACAAGAACATGCCTGAGGTTATCATCAGTGAGAAACGCGATTTGCTGATCGGTCAAATCAGACGGCTTAGACCCACTTTCATCAAAAGGTTTTCCTCCATACGTAGTTATTCCAAAAAAGCCTCCTCCTGGAATTAGCTGATGTCCACTATATAGCATCAATCCGGCAATTTGTGCTATACTCATTTTAGCTGCTAGATCAGCAGCTCTCTCATTTGCATCCAACCTCCAATCTTCATAGGTATCTAGCTTACCATTTTGATTCAAATCTTTAAACCCGAAGCCATCCACAGTCAGTATCATGACGCCAGATTTAATCGAATAACCCAATGTCTGACCTCCTTCATTGCAGACTAGCACGACATCTCCTTTTTGAGTTTCGGACCATTTAGGCTGACAACCTGCCATCACTACTATTGATAATATCGCAAAAAGATTCCTTGATATCAGTTTCATAATTTATTCATTTTGAAATAATATTAATTTTTTCGTAGAATGAATTTACGACATAATTATCACGGTGTCCATAGACACAAAAAATTATATTTATTTTTCACTGGTACGTTTGGCAGATAAGTTTGCAGCTATCTATGTCAAGAGAATTCATTTATTTTCGAAAATCGTTTTATGAATCTGCACGGTTAATATTTGGAGTATATTTGAAACATTTTGTAAGTATACTTTTTGATCCAACTTTTATAACTTTGACAAAGAATAGATGAATTAATAGAATATTCGAATTATTTAAAAATTTAAGTTACCATTATGTCACTCAAAAACCTGGAATCCAAAATTTCATTGATCAATAAATATATACAGCTAAATATAATAAAATCTCATGGTGAAATCTTGCATAATGCTGTACCTGAGAATGATCTGTTTGCATCGATTATTGATGATATGAAAGCATTTAATGTACTACCGGATGAACCGAAAATATCTCTTAAACCGGTTATTGACGGGTTAAAAACCCTTCAGGAAATGGAATTAAATATGCGTAAAAAGTTTGATTCAACAATGGAAGCATTTCGAACCATCCGGGATGAACAATCAAACCCGCAAATCAGCCTTGAATCAATTATTACAGATTTAGAATCTTTCAATGAGATTCAGAAAAAAAGGTAGTCGTTGCTCGTTACCCAAAAACGGCACGTCAGTCAAGCACTTAATCTGGTCATAGCATCCTCTTATTAGGTCATGGCGACTACCAAATTAACCTAATCTCTTCTTGAAATCTTCAAATTAACCCCCTTCCGGGCTTCATTTCATTCATTTCTTAATGAATGAACAGGATTTACAAGGGCAGCATTTCGGGCCTGGTTGGAAACGATGGCAATTGCAAATAACAGAGCCACTACTCCAATTAATGGAAATATCCACCATTCGATATCAATGCGAACATCATAGCGATCAAGCCACTTGTCCAAAAGCCACCACGCCAGTGGGGCAGAAACAATAAAGGCTATAACCACCAACCGTGAAAGATCCCTCGACATTAAGAAAACCAGGCTCGTGACCGACGCACCCAATACTTTACGTATCCCAATCTCTTTCGTTCTTTGTTCCGCTGTGTACGAAACAAGACCAAATAAACCCAGGCCGGTAATGATTATTGCCAATATCGAAAAAAGACTGGCCAGTTTACTGGTCATGTTAATGGTAGTGAACTTTTTTTGATACTCTTCATCCGAAAAAACGTAATCGAACGGGTATGCTGGATTATGCTTCTCAAAAATACGTTTCACAATGGTAAGGTTGAATTGCAGGTCATTGCTTTGGCTTAAACGAACAGAGATATAACTGATCCATTCCGGATCCATAATCATAAACATTGGTTTAATGGCATTATAAGGTGATCCCATTAACACGTTATCAACTACCCCGATCAGTCTTCGTTTATCACCCCAAAGATCCAGTTCGGTCCCTATTGGGTCTTCCAAATCCATCAGATCAAGTGCAGCCTTATTAATTACTATTGCAGCCGTGTCGCTCTTGAAATCCGGCGAAAAATCACGACCCTGAAGCACTTTTATCCCCATGGTTTTTACGTAATCATACTCCGTGGCGATAGTTGCAAATGTCACACGCAAATCTTCAGGCTTGCCGGGCCAACCAAGAAAACTGTTGGAAGTGATACTTGTGATGGCGCTATTGGAACGAGTTACAGCATCAACAGCCCCAGACTGTACTAATTCGGTTTTAATAACATTATAGTTCTTCGCTAGCTCATCGGTATATTTAATGGCAATCAGATTCTTCTGATCATAGCCTAATTCTCTAGACTTGACCATTTTGATCTGCTTAAAAATGACAACGGTTCCTACCATCAGTACGATGGCAAAGCCAAATTGTAGAATAACCAGGATTTTTCTTGGTAAACTGGCACTTTTACCTACAGATACTTTTCCTTTTAGCGTCATAACCGGTTTGAATGACGATAAATAAAATGCAGGATAACTGCCGGATACAAGTCCAGTGAAGAGAACGATACCTAGCGAAAACAACCAAAAATCTCTTGAAGCAAAATCAATAAAAAGCTCCTTATCAACCATAATATTATAATATGGAAGAGCCAATTGCACAAGCAACATGGCAAGAACAAATGCGATCAGAGATATGAACATGGATTCACCAATAAATTGAAATATGAGTTCATGACGTTTAGAGCCCAAACTCTTTCGAATCCCAACCTCCCTGGCTCTTCCCTCAGAACGGGCGGTTGCCAGATTCATAAAATTGATGCATGCGATCACCACAATGAAAATAGCGATAATTGTAAACAGTTGTACGTAATCGTTCATGCCGCCGGCTTCCCTACCATTTTTGAAATTGGAATGAAGGCGCCAGCGAAGCATAGGATGTAAATAAAATTCCCTTTTTATATCATCCTGACCTTTTTTAGTTAACATATCCCTTATATTCTCTTCCACCAGCAATTCGTGTGAAGCATCATTCAGCTCCACAAATATCTGGAATGAATAATTTCCCCAGTTGTCCGTGTTCCGCGCAACCCAGGGATTGATCGACTCCCTATGTTTCCATGTCATCAGAAAATCAAATTGAAAGGAAGAATTTTTAGGAATGTCTTTAAGAATGCCTGTTACTTTCAAATCGCTTTCATCATCCACACGAATGATCTGGTACATGGGGTCTTCATTGCCAAATAGTGCTTTTGCGGTAGATTCAGTGATCACAATGGAAGGAGGATCATCCAATACATATTCGGCATTCCCTTCTATCAGGGGAAACTCAAACATTTCCAGAAATTCTTCACTGACAAAGTAGGATTTTTTAATTATTCGGGTATCTCCAACTGTCATCAGACGATCATTTCCCCAACCTGTAACCACGGCATTCCTGATGTTGCTGTCGGCCGTTTTCATGGCTTGATAGGTAGGTAAAGGAACCGAGCTCCAGGAGGTGATACTACCGTCAAATTCGGCATTTACCCATACCTGATGAAGCCGGTCTGCTTTTGGATGAAAAGTATCGAACGATGTTTCATCGGCTACCCATAGCAGTATTAATACACTGCAAACTATGCCAATGGATAATCCGATAATATTTATTATTGAATACAACCGGTGTTTCATCAAATTTCGGATGGCGACAAGAAATAAATTTTTAATCATGGTCTGTTTCCCTTATCAATTTACTTTTTACTTGTGTATTTGATCTAAAGTCCTGTTGCGTACTAAATAGTTGCTTTTATAAAGAATTAAGACAAAATAATAATGATGGGATTATATGTATTTTGTACTATTTAATTTACATCATGTACATACTTTGGTTTTCGTGAAAAGTTACAGATGTGTTCTTGCAAATAATATCCAAGAATGTATTTCGTGTGGATTGTTGAGAATATTCAGTAAAAAGAAAGTGTAGTACGGTAAAGATCTACCGAACCTACCCGTAAATTGTTAAAACGATATAAAACACAAAGGCGAGCAGTGCCCACCTTTGCGTTGGGGCTGGTTCTTTATCACAACGATAAAATCCAGATCAGCCACCATGTACTTTGAGACTTAAA
>JACZXH010000107.1 GCA_022571715.1 Bacteroidota bacterium
CAGGTCCTGTTGCCTCCTCACCACTCGTTCCCATAATGGTTAATATGCCGTCTTTTATACCCCAGCCTGATTCCGGAAAATCATCCAGTTTAGCTCCCCGCCATCCGTTTCCGGTCTTTCCATCCCATAGCAGTCGCCACCCATGCCGCTCTTCCCAGCTACTAAGTTTATTGATCAGGTAACTTAATTCAACTACTTCCGGATCAGATTTCCAGCGTCCTGCTTCAAGATTTTCTGTTTTAATTCTGATATTCCGCCATTTGATGGTTTTTCCTTCATCTTCTGCATTATTTATACCGTGGACCTGCAGTCCGATAAATCCGTTGTCTGTCAGATCATCCGTAAGCCGGGCACATTGTACTCCGTTTATCCATGTTCTAATTGAAGAACCGATTGCTTCAATCCGGCAATGATTCCAAATTCCATTCTTAAATGCAGTCTGACCCTTCGTATTTCGCGAAAGCGGATACAGCCAGCCTCTTCGGGCTTCATCATAAATACCTCCACTGAATGCCCGTAAACTGGGATCGAGTTCAAACTGATAGCCATGCACCCTGCCGTTTTTATATTCTTTCAGACTGTTGCTTCGAAACTGCACACCTGAGTTAAGGTCGGGATTCAACAGAACTTCAAATTCCAGTATAAAATCATCATAATCGGCTTCGGTACATAAAAAGCTGTTTGGTGTTCCGGTAGTAGCGATCCCCATGATTTCTCCATTCTCTACCTTATAAATCGCTTTGCCATTAAGCTGCTTCCAGCCTTTCAGATCTTTGCCATTGAATAACCAGCTCCATCCGTCGTCTTCCTGCAAGTGCGACTCATTTCTTAACACTGAAAATGAACAAACTGCAAACAAGGCAATAACAGCAATAAAAGTTTTTAATTTATTATGATTCATAACGATTGTAAGAATTATGATATTTAAATAGATATCTACTTGCTGGAGTTGAAAATGTAATTTATAAAAAATATGATTAAATAATTAATGGGATTTATCAATTAGATGATTGCTATCCGGTATAACCGCATAAAGATATTGCTGATGAAACTGGTGGGTGACCTGCACCGGTTCCGGAACCCTTATCTGCAGTTTCCAGACCTGGATTAAAACCTGGAAAATTATAACGTCAGGCATCTATAGATTAGCAGGGATTATACCCGCGCACCATGCGAACTTATTTATAATGTTATTCTTCTTCAGCGGCCTGAATCTCCTTTGCAATTTGCTGAACTTCATCAAGCACGCGTAACAGATTACCGCTCCATATCATGCCGATTTCTTCCTCCGTATAGCCACGGCGTAACAATTCCAGTGTCACATTGAACGTTTCTGATGCATCCTGCCATCCTTCAATGCCCCCACCGCCATCAAAATCTGAGCTAATCCCTACATGTTGGACACCTATCAGGTTAGCTATATAATCAATGTGATCTACAAAATCCGAAACATCCACGGGAGGTGCAACCACATTTACTTCTTTGGTCATGCGGGGCTTCGCCAACTTTCTTATTTCCCTGAATTTCTCAAAATATGCGTCACGATCGGCTTCATCCAGGTCAAATACTTCGCGCATTGGCATTACCGCAAATCCTGATTCTGCACCAATTGATTTATACAGTTCGTTTGCTTTTTCGTTATGGGCTTCGCTTTTTTCCACATTCAGATAGCTTGCGAGTGCTACAGTTTGCACTACACCTCCGTTTTTTTTAAGCAGATAAAGTTGTTCATCGTCAAGGTTGCGGCTGACGTCGCACAATGCTCTTGCCGAAGAGTGTGAGGCAATCAACGGAGCTTTAGATAATTCCATCATATCCATAAACGCTTTTTTGGAAGGATGTGATACATCCACCATTATCCCCCACTTGTTCATCTCTTTTATCACCTCCCTGCCCAATTTGCTTACACCGTAGTGAAGCCAAACGCTGTCTCTTTCGCCTGTATTTGAATCACTAAACTGGCTGTGTCCGTTGTGTGCCAGCGACATGTACCTGCCGCCCAGGTCGTAGAACTTTTTCACGTTGGAAATGTCCAATCCTACCGGATAAGCGTTTTCAATACCTATCATGGCTACCTTTTTACCTGAAGCAATAATGCGCCGTACATCATCAGATGTAAGAGCCAGTTCAATCTGATCAGGAGCTAATTCTTCGGTTAACCGGTGAATGGCTTCAAATTTATCCATAGCATTTTCAAATGCTTTCCGGTATCCCTCCTCATTTAGCTCTCCCTGTCCAGTATAAACAATTAACCAGGATACGTCAAGCCCTCCTTGCTTCATCTTGGGCAGGTTCACCTGATTGTCAAGGTCCATCGTATAATTCTTTTCTTCAGTGAAATTACTTGTACGGATGTCATTATGCGTATCGAGTATAATTACGCGGTCGTGGATTTCATGTGCATACGCAACGAGTTCTTCCTCAGACATTTTCGTTTCATCCGCAGATTCTTTTATATCGCAAGAAAGCAGACAAGAAAACAGTAAAAAATAAATAATATGTATAAGCTTCATTTTACATCGGGGATAGGATGAATAAACGCAGTTTGTCGGCAATATACATTATTTATAATATTTTCAGAATGATGAATTTAGTGTACCTAGACTAAACTTACGACTAATACGGGCTCTATCTGAAATGAGTTGAATATGTTCTGTCTCGATAATATTTCGTATTTTTATTGACTGTAAATAATTTAATATTATCAGCAAGGCAGCATGCTTGATTTACATTACCGGGTTGCAATCATTATTTTAAATAACTATTCGAGTGAATTTACAATTTTCATAAATAGAAGGATATTTTGAAAAAGGGAAACTTAATTTACTGTGTGCACGTTTTAAACAACATACGATCTGTTTCGATGAATGTAGTACATATGATATATAAAATAGAAGCATGTTCATGTTGTTGTAAGCATATAACCATTAATTCGGGATAGGAGGTTATACTTTCACCAATAACTATATACGAAACCTGTCCTCAAGACAGGTTTTTTTATTTGTTGTATACATTAATACTGATATTTAAGTGATACAAGCACATATAAACGGCTATTTTACGTCCCTGGAGTATATCTCTCCTCTGATTGGAAATACGCCTGTATTTGACTTCACCAGGTTGAGTCCGAATCCTGAGGTTTCTATTCATGCCAAAATCGAGTGGCTTCAATTCGGTGGAAGTATAAAGAGCAGGCCTGCGTATAATATAATCCGCGAGGCAGTAATTGCAGGAAAGCTTACCCCGGGCAAAGCAATTCTTGATGCCTCGAGTGGCAACACCGCTATTTCATATGCTTCCATTGGAGTTTATGCGGGAATAAAGGTAGTAATGGTTTTACCAGAAAATGTTTCAAAAATGTGTATTAACATTCTAAAAAGTATGGGAGTGGATGTTATTTTCACTTCCCCTTTTGGAGGAACTGATGAAGCTCAAAACGAAGCGAACCGTATGTCTAAAAATAACCCGGAATTATATTTTTATGCAGATCAATATAATAATCCGGATAACTGGAAGGTTCATTATGAACACACCGGATGGGAGATATGGCAGCAATCAAAAGGCCATATAACCCATTTTATTGCTGGATTAGGCACTTCAGGTAGTTTCACAGGTATCTCGAAAAAACTGAAGGAATTAAAATCCAGTGTTCGTTGTATCGCTCTTCAGCCAGATTCTGCAATGCATATTATGGAAGGATGGAAGCACCTCGAGACAGCTAAGGTGCCTGGCATATTTGACCCGTTTATTGCAGATGAACAGCGAGTTGTTGCTTCTGATGAAGCAATAAAGATGCTGCTTTATGTTGCAAAAAAGGAAGGATTATTGCTTAGCCCATCTGCAGCAGCAAATATTGCTGGTGCAGTAAAGCTGGCGTCTCAGATGGATAAAGGAGTGATTGTAACGTTATTACCCGATAATGGAGATAAATATTCTGAATTATTAAATGAAATATTATAAACTGTATGAAGAAACTAATAATATATCTGAGTGCAACAGAAACAATGGAAAATCATGCGCTCGAAACCTATCCGGAAGAATGCTGTGGTTTCCTGTATGGAACAGAAGGCGATGTTCGTGAAATATCACATGCCGGGAAGACTAAAAACATAAAATCCGAAAACAAAAGGAAAAAATTTAAAATCGATCCACTGGAATACCTGCGGGCTGAAAAATACGCGATGGCAAATAAACTGGAATTGCTCGGAATATACCACTCGCATCCTGACCATCCTGCAGTGCCTTCAGAACATGATCGTGAAAATGCCGTAGGTTATTTTTCGTATATCATTGTTTCGGTTGGCAAAAATAAAATAAACAATATCCGAAGCTGGCAACTTAACGATCAGAGAGAGTTTGACGAAGAGAAAATACTGGAATCAAAACATATGAAAGTGAATACTTAAATTTTAAAATAGTGTTAAATAATGGCAAAAATCATCATACCAACCCCATTACGTAAGTTTACCAACAACCAGGCAACGCTTGAAACAAATGCGCATACAGTGCTGGAGGCTATAAGAGAGCTTACAATCAAATATCCGGATTTGAAAAATCAGATCATTGACAAGAACGGTGACATCAGGAAGTTTATCAAAATATATCTTGATGATACAAATATTAAAACGCTTGATCAGGATAAAACAGAAGTGAGTGCTGGATCAGTTGTCAGCATCATACCTGCTATAGCCGGAGGAAATATAACGTAACTTGTATTTAATTATATTTGTACATTGATATTATGGATACGCAATTTTCCAAAGCAGAACTCGAACGCTACAGCAGGCACCTGATTATTCCGGAATTCAATATCGAAGGTCAGCGCAAATTGAAAGAAAGTAAGGTATTGGTTGTCGGATCAGGGGGTTTAGGAAGTCCCTTGCTACTATATTTGACAGCAGCAGGTGTAGGCACTATTGGAATCGTTGATTTTGATACGGTTGATGAATCAAATCTGCAAAGACAGGTACTTTTTACCGTTGACGATATAGGTAAGTCTAAATCGAAAACCGCCGCACAAAAGCTAAAACGTCTGAATCCGCATGTTGAGTTCCACGTTTATGATACGCAACTCACTTCTGAAAATGCACTTGAAATCATACGCGATTATGATGTGATCGCAGACGGAACCGATAATTTTCCCACACGCTACCTTGTGAACGACGCATGCGTTATTCTCGGTAAACCTAACGTGTATGCTTCTATTTTCAGGTTCGAAGGCCAGGTTTCTGTGTTTAATCATCTCCTGCCAGACGGAAGCCGTGGCCCGAATTACCGAGACCTCTTTCCGGAGCCACCCCCACCCGGCCTGGTGCCAAGCTGTGCCGAAGGTGGTGTATTAGGTGTGTTACCAGGGATCATCGGATCCCTTCAAGCCAATGAAGTTATAAAAATTGTAACTTGTATTGGCGAACCCTTAACAGGCAGGCTTTTTTTATTTGATGCATTCAGTTTTGAAACACGTACTGTAAATATCACCAAAGATCCGGATACAAAAGAAATTACTAAATTGATTGATTACGCTGAATTTTGCGGATTAAATAATTTATCACAAAAAACAGAAGAAAACATGGTAAAAGAAATTACGGTACAGGAACTGGCTTCCCTTAAAGAAAACGGAAGTGATTATCAGTTAATTGATGTCAGGGAACCTTACGAACGTCAGATTGCAAGTATTGAAGGCGAACTTGTACCTCTGGCACAGATCATGTCCTTTGTAGATAATATCGCACGTGATAAAAAGGTTATCATTTATTGCCGAAGCGGCAGTCGCAGCGCACAAGCAGTTTTACAGCTTGAAAAACAAAATGGATTTGATAATCTCTATAATCTCAAAGGCGGGATCCTGGCCTGGGCTAACGAAATTGACCCTACCGTAGCAAAATATTGATTGAATCCCGGGATAGTAGTACGTGGAAGAATAACAGTATTGAGTCAAAATTGAATTGACATATTTAATGTAGCTGTTTCCTTATTTTTTCTGTGTATTTCAAAATGTAATGCATATTCAATCCTGCAGATAATTTTTTTTGAAAAATTTCTTAAATTCACCCCCTTATGCCCATTCTAAAATTTACACGTAACCTTGAGCGTTTTTATCCGGGCTTATCACCCGTTGAATCATCAAAAACCAGTCTTCAGGAGATAATTAATGAGGCCAACGATATATATCCGGGTATTAAAGACTACATACTTGACGAACAGAGCCGGTTAAGGAAGCATATACACATTTTTATTGGCAACCAGATGATACATGACCGGAATCATTTACCAGACAATTTGAACCCTGATGATGAAGTATATATCATGCAGGCGCTTTCTGGAGGTTAAGGAGAAATATATTTCACAATAAACCTTCGCTATGATTAACAAAAAAAGAATGATACTCGGTACACGAAAAGGATTGATCGTGTATAAACAGGACATTAAAGGTAAATGGGAGGTGTCCGGCCTGCATTTTATTAGTGATCCGATTTCGATGGCATTCGTGGATGTACGTAACGATACATGGTGGGCAGCACAGGATCATGGTCATTGGGGGGTCAAACTTCACCGATCGGTTGACGAAGGTTCGACATGGGAAGAAGTAGAAGCTCCAAAATATCCTGAAGGTTCTGAAATAAAAGATGGTGAACCAGCATCCCTGAAATACATATGGGCAATTGCGCATGGTGGTAATGATCATCCTGGCAAGTTATTTATTGGCACCGAACCCGGAGGGTTATTCGTTTCCAATGACAATGGGGATACATTCGAACTTGTCGAAGGATTATGGAATCACCCAAGCAGGAAAGATCAGTGGTTCGGAGGTGGCAAGGATAATGCAGGAATTCATTCCATAATTATTGATCCTGACGACTCAGATCATATTTACACAGGTATAAGTGTAGCCGGTGTATTCGAATCGAAAGATGGCGGAAATACATGGAACCCGATGAATAAAGGATTGAGTGCAGACTTTTTACCGGATCCTCACGCTGAAATTGGACATGACCCACATTTGTTAATATCCGCACCTTCTGATAAGACTATTTTGTGGCAGCAAAACCATTGTGGCGTATTTTTAAGCCGTGATGGGGGCTTGAACTGGCAGGATGTGTCGGAAAAAACCGGACCCGTAGGATTTGGGTTTGCGATTGTAGTAGACGAAAATGACGCCGAAACCGCATGGGTTGTTCCAGGTGTTAGTGACGAGACACGAATAGCCGTTGATAAAGCCCTTTGCGTTTGTCGTACGTCAGATGGAGGAAGAACCTGGCAATCATTGCGAAGCGGATTACCGCAAACCAATGTCTTTGACATTACTTACCGCCACGCGTTAGATATTACTGGTGATACTATGGCTTTTGGTACTACTACTGGAAACCTATACCTGTCTGGTA
>JACZXH010000056.1 GCA_022571715.1 Bacteroidota bacterium
ATTTATATCAAGGTATGAAGTTAAGCGGGCTCAATTGCCAAAAGGAGTATATCGCAATATAATGGGCAACCAGGCTACGGCGATAGGTCTTGTAGTGGCCGCAAAAAAATCGGGTCTTGATTTGTTTTATGGCAGTTATCCCATTACACCTGCTTCGGATGTGCTTCACTTTTTATCAAGGTATAAGAACTACGGGGTAAAGACATTTCAGGCCGAAGATGAAATAGCTGCCATGACGTCCGTAATTGGAGCCAGCTATGGGGGTGCTCTTGCCGTTACTGCATCATCGGGGCCAGGCATTGCATTGAAAACAGAAGCCATGGGATTGGGCATGATCCTCGAATTACCCATGGTGATCATCAACGTGCAGCGCGGTGGTCCATCAACCGGATTGCCCACAAAAACCGAACAATCCGACTTGTTTCAGGCGATATTTGGACGCAACGGTGAAACACCTATTCCGGTTGTTGCAGCATACTCTCCGTCATCGTGTTTTTATACCATTTACAGCGCTACAAAAATTGCGATTGAATACATGACACCGGTAATATTCCTGAGTGACGGGTATATTGCCAACGGCGCTGAACCATGGCTGATCCCTGATTTAAATGAATTACCCGAAATCCGGACTAAATTTGTAAAACAGTCAACAAATGGTCAAAATGGACCGTATTTACCTTATAAAAGAGATAAAAACCTGGTAAGGAGATGGGCAATACCCGGAATGAAAGGATTTGAGCACCGGATTGGCGGCCTGGAAAAGCAGGATGAAACTGGAAATATTTCTTATGATCCTGAAAATCATCAGCATATGATTGAGGTCAGGGCTGCCAAAGTTGAAAAAATAGCAGACGATATCCCCGAGCAAACCATAGATTCGGGACCGGAATCAGGAGAACTTCTTATTCTAGGCTGGGGATCTACATATGGATCTATAAAGACGGCGGTAATTGAAATGCACAACGAAGGTGTAAGTGTTTCACATACCCATCTTGTTTATTTAAATCCGTTTCCGAAAAACCTGGGTAAAATCCTGAAATCATTTAATCATGTGCTTGTCCCCGAATTAAACATGGGACAGTTACGCCAACTGATCAGGGCAAAATACCTTGTGGATGCACAGGGGCTTAATAAAGTAAAAGGGTTGCCACTGGCCGTAAAAGAAATTAAAGATAAAGTAAAAACTATTATAGGATAAGACTAAGACTAAGACTATGACTATTGCTACAAAGGAAAAATTGCCGGAATTGACATCCAAAGATTTTACGTCGGATCAGGAAGTGAGGTGGTGTCCGGGATGCGGCGACTATTCCATTTTAAAACAGGTACAAACCATCATGCCGCAGTTAGGCCTTCCAAAAGAAGATATTGTATTTATATCGGGAATCGGATGTTCTTCACGCTTTCCATATTACATGAACACGTATGGGATGCATAGCATACACGGCAGGGCTCCTGCTATTGCAAGTGGCCTGAAAGCGGTAAAGCCTGAATTAAGTATATGGGTGATTACCGGCGATGGAGATTCTCTTTCTATAGGAGGGAATCACCTTATTCATGTGCTAAGACGTAATTTCGATCTTAATATTCTACTTTTTAATAATGAGATTTATGGTTTGACAAAAGGTCAGTATAGCCCTACCTCACCAAGGGGTAGTATTTCCAAATCAACTCCACTTGGATCAGTGGACCAGCCATTCAATCCGGCAGCGCTCGCGCTAGGGGCAGAAGGTACATTTATTGCACGTACCATGGATAGAGATCCAAAGCATGCAAGAGAGATCATTCTGCGTGCGTACCATCATAAAGGCACATCATTTGTAGAAATTTATCAGAATTGCAACGTATTTAACGACGGGGCATTTGCAACATTTACTGATAAATCTACTAAAGCCGATCATACCATTTTTCTGGAAGATGGAAAGCCATTGTTATTTGGCCAGGAACGTGATAAGGGAATTATTCTTGACGGGTTTAAACCAATGGTGGTTGACTTAAATGATGGATATTCACTTGATGATTTGTGGGTACATGACGAAAAAGACAATATCAAAGCTGCTATTTTAGCACAGTTATTTGATGATCCGAGGGATGAAGATGCTTATCCAAGACCATTTGGTGTCTTTTATTCTGAAGTAAGGTTTACTTACGAAGATGTATTCAATCACCAGATACAAAATGCAATTGATCAAAAAGGTGAGGGCGACCTTCAGGACCTGATCAACGGTGGCAATACCTGGGAAATTAAATAGACTTGTTATCCCCATCAGATGTTATTCCGAAAGGAAGAATCTGATGAATATAGCTTTGATTCAAAAAGACTGATCAGAACCCTTTTACTAAAAGTGATTTGATTGGGCGGGTATATTCATAAAATCTAGCTAATACAGTTACTTAAATGTCATTATCGGATTTACTTGCCCGGCAATGAATGCGGTCGGTTTCCGGTAATCAACAAGTAAGGAGACCAAGCCAGGGGCTGCGAATTGCATTCGTGTCAATAGTGCAACAATAATTGAAAATGATACGGAATCACTATCTTGTGGAATGATTCGTTTCCAAATAAAAGGAGTATTTATTATCGTATTCCTGTTTCTGACAATGTCCTGCCAGGATCCAAATGTAACAAACGCAGTCCCAAAAGGGGTTGTTAGTTCTGCCCATGCTCTCGCCACGGAGGCGGGTATCAAAATCCTTGAAAATGGAGGCAATGCCTTCGATGCCGCGGTAGCCATTGCCTCTACACTCAATGTGGTTGAACCTATGATGTCTGGTGTGGGTGGATATGGGACCATATTGATTTACGATTCAGAAAAAAAGGAAGTCCGGTTTCTGGACTCTTCAGGTAAAATACCATTGGCAACCAATGCAGATCTGATGCGGGCGCCCACACCTGGTTATATGCAAAACAGGAGAGGGGCCAAGGCTGTTTCTACGCCTGGAAATGTCAATGCCTGGTATGCTATGTCGGAGGAATATGGTAAACTTGAATGGAGTTCACTGTTTGAAACAGCAATATATCTTGCCAGCAACGGCTTCCCTGTTAGCCCGGCAATGGAACAATTACTGGCAGTTAGTTTTAATTCATTTTCGGATTACTCCAAATCTTTCTATGGCAAAAATGGATCACCTCTCCGCAGTGGCGATACACTTCGTCAGTCAGATCTCGCCAATACACTACGGATCATTGCCAAAGGAGGTCCTGATGCATTTTATAAGCAAGAAATCGCAAAATCAATCGATACTGCGATGCGTAAATCAGGTGGATTTCTTGCTTATCATGACCTTGAGGATGACAAAGCAGAATGGTGGGATCCTATTCGAATAGAGTACAGGGGCTATGAAGTTTACACAGCATCACCTCCATCCACTGCTTTTCCTTCTTTAATCCGGTTGGGATTGATGCGTATGTTTGACAGCTTGAAAATACATAATTCGGTTGAATATCTTCATGCATTTGCCGAAGTATCCAAAAATGCCTATTTGTCACGATTGACTTACGCGGGAGACCCCGAAATCAAGCCCCCTCCTCTGGATTTGTTGTTTTCAGAAGATTACTTGCAAAAAACCATTGAAACAATTAATCCTGAAATGGCATCTGAATTTAAAATGCCCGGAGCTTCGGTAACGGAAAGTATGAATACGACCCATTTTGTGGTGGCTGATCAATGGGGAAATATTGTAAGTGCAACACAAACACTTGGGAATTTATTTGGAAGCCGGATTATGCCCGAAGGAACAGGTATCTGGCTTAATAATTCCCTGGCGTATTGCACGTTTGAACCAAAAGGAAATCCCATGGACGCTATACCCGGGCAGCGCAAACTATCGGGTGATTGCCCGACCATGATCTTTATTGACGGCACTCCATGGGTTGCATTAGGCACACCTGGCGGCCACACCATCGGGCAAACTGTTCCGCAAATAGTGATGAACCTGATTGATTTTGAAATGTCGCTGCAGGAGGCCATTGACGCTCCAAGAATAAGTTTTATCGAACCATCATCGCTCGCAGTGGAGAGAGGAATATCTCAGGAAACAATTAGCGGCTTAAAGAAATTAGGACATCATGTAAAGTGGGTTGACGGGTTAGGAAATGCGCATGCGTTATTGATCCATTACGATGCGTCAAATAATATTGCTGGATTTGAAGGTGCTGCTGATAAAAGGGGAGAAGGAATGGCGAAAGTCTTAAAGCAATAAAAAACGAATTATAAAGAATAGATTATACCCAAAGCTTCTTTAAATTTCATATCTTTAATTGTTTAATTACCCTTAGATAATTTTCTAAAGTATCCTTCATTTTAACTCGATCAATTCTGATACCAATTGTTAAAACAGTTCATTTTTTCTGGGCTGAAGGCATTCATGAAGGCCTCAGAATGATAGAAAATATCGGATTTTATTAAAGCTTAAGCTATATCTCAGTCACGGTTTACGATTTTAAATATTATTTGTTATACTTGGAGCATTACGAAATAAATTCAGTTATGAGATCACCTCACATTTTATTTTTATCGGCCATAGTTATGCTTTTAAACAGTTGTTCTGAATCATTCGATGAGAGTGATGGAAAGGTAATTCCCCCTGTTGCAGAAAAAATACCGGTTGAACTGGTCAATCATGGTGATACCCGTATCGACAACTACTACTGGATGAAAGAACGCGATGATCCGAAGGTAAAATTGTACCTGGAGCAGGAAAATGAATACCTGAAAAATATAATGAAACATACCGAAGCATTACAGCAGGAACTGTATGATGAACTAACAGGCCGGCTGAAACAGGATGACGAATCGGTGCCCTACAAATGGAAAGGTTATTACTACTATTCACGGTATGAAGAAAGTAAAGAATATCCCATTTACTGTCGCAAAAAAGGCGACCTCGAAGCGGAAGAAGAAATCATGCTCAACGTAAATGAAATGGCGGAAGGATATGATTACTTCAATGTTGCCAGATTGTCTGTTAGCCCTGACAACAAATGGCTTGCATACGGGGTAGATACGGTTAGCAGAAGGTTATATACTATTCATTTCAAAAATCTTGAAACCGGAGAGGTGCTCATGGATAAGCTACCCAATACGTCCGCTGACCCCACTTGGGCAAACGACAATAAAACGGTTTTTTATACAGTGAAAAACACCGAAACGCTTTTGTCGGAGAAAATCTATAGACACAAACTTAATACGGATGTTTCAGAGGATGAGCTAATTTTTGAGGAAAAAGACAATACCTATTACATAGGGGTCAACAAATCAAAATCGGGTCGTTTTATTGTGATTTGGGAAGGTGCGACAAAGACCAATGATTATTGGTTGATTGATGCAGATAATCCGGATGCACAACTAAAAAATTTCACTCCGCGTATTGAGGGTATGGAGTATAGTATTGACCATGTGAATGGCCGGTTTTATATCATCACAAACTGGGACGCCACTAATTTCAAGCTGATGGAAACCGGTGAAGCAAACACAAGTCGAGATAGCTGGAAAGAAGTAATCGCAGAACGTGAAGATGTGTTGCTCCAGGATATGGACGTTTTTAAAAACCATTTGGTGTTAAACGAAAGAAAGAGTGGCCTTATTGAATTGAGAATAATAAATTTTGCTACGGGTGAAGAGCATTATATGGATTTTGGAGAAGCGGCATATCTGGCTTTTCCTACAAGCAACCATGAGATGGATACGGAGTTATTACGGTATTATTATTCTTCACTTACTACACCGTATTCCATCATTGATTATAACATGATCACGAAGGAGAAGAAACTTAAAAAACAACAGGAAGTTGTAGGCGGGCATAATCCTGATGACTATGTAGTTAAACGGGTTTATGCTCCATCAAGGGATGGAGTTGAAATACCCCTTACCGTAGCTTACAAAAAGGGATTTGAAAAAAACGGACAAAACCCAATGCTAATTTATGGCTACGGTTCATACGGGGCAACCATCGATCCTTCTTTTCGTATGTCGTGGCTGAGTTTATACGACCGTGGATTTGCAGTCGCTATCGCCCACATTAGAGGCGGACAGATTAACGGCCGGATGTGGTATGAGGACGGCAAAATGTTCAATAAAAAGAACACATTCTACGACTTTATCGATTGTGCAGAATATCTGATAGATGAAGGTTATACAAACGCGGATAAATTGTTTGGTCAGGGCGGCAGCGCAGGTGGATTACTTATAGGTGTGGTATCTAATCTTCGTCCCAATTTATTTAAAGGACTCATTGCCGGCGTACCATTTGTAGATGTGATTACCACCATGTCGGATGCAAGCATTCCGCTGACAACCAACGAGTACGATGAATGGGGTAATC
The DNA here is from genome assembly GCA_022571715.1 of Bacteroidota bacterium. Lineage (GTDB taxonomy): Bacteria > Bacteroidota > Bacteroidia > Cytophagales > Cyclobacteriaceae > SZUA-230. The sequence goes on from JACZXH010000056.1 coordinate 6,325, forward strand.
CCGATGAACTGGAGTCTTACGAGTATATCAAATCATACTCACCTTACGATAACGTGAAAAAACAGGTATATACCAATATGCTTGTCACCACCGGTTTTCACGATTCACAGGTACAGTATTGGGAACCTGCTAAATGGGTTGCCAAACTCAGGGATTATCATACAGGTGATCAGGTGATTTTGCTTCAAACTGAAATGGAAGCAGGACACGGAGGCGCCTCGGGTAGATTCAGGCGATACCGGCGAACCGCCCTGGAGTATGCCTTTATGATTGATTTGAAAGATGAGGGCAAAGATGTAGAATAATAAAAGACCTGACGGGTTTTATCGATCGGTCGGGTTTCAGTTCTATCATTCCGGATTCCACTCTTTGATATGAGCCCGGGTACGGGTGGACATTGCCATCTCCATTTTGGCCACAATATCAGGGTGCGATGCTGATACATCAGTAGTTTCACTAATGTCGTTTTCAAGATCATACAATGCGATCGGCCCACCTGGCTCTTTCCGGGTATTCAGCCTGATGGCTTTCCACCTACCCATGCGGACTGCCTGCATCCCACCACGGGCAGGATATTCCCAGTACAGAAAATCATGTTTTTCCTGCTGATCACCATGACCTGTTAGAATGGGTACCAACGAAATGCCGTCAACCGGATTTGGATAAGTACCATCTGTGATATCCCTTATGGTAGGGAGGATGTCCCAAAAAGCAGATATATGATTGGTTATTGAACCTTGCTCGACTACACCCGGCCATTTTACAATAAAAGGTACTCGTATGCCACCTTCGCCCAGCCAGGTCTTATAGCCGCTGAGTTCTCCCAAACTATTGAAGAAAGCCATATCCACTCCGCCGTTGTATGTAGTTCCGTTGTCGGAAGAAAACATAACAATTGTATTTTTTTCAATGTCAAGCTCTATCAAAAGCGTCATCACATTTCCGATATGGTGATCCATGCGGGTGATCATAGCCGCATAAGCTGCATGAGGCCTGATATGCGGCAGATATGATCTTTCTCCCAGGTAAGGCTTATCCTCAAGATGGTCGTACATTAGGAGCGCCACATCAGGTACCTGTAGCGAAACATGGGGGACAGGAAAGGGGAGGTACAGGAAAAATTGTTCATCCTGATGATCACGTATAAATGCCAGGGCTTTTTCACCCATTTTATCCATTGCATAATCTACTCCTTTATACTTTTTATATTCCTCCGGGTTGTGAATATCTTCGCCGTCCCATTTCTGATGCGGCGAAAAATATTCATTCCGAAGGGTATCCCAGTGATCGTTTTCCCAGAGGTGGGAAGGGTAATAATTATGTGCCTGCTTTTGGCATAAATATCCGTAGAAATAATCAAATCCCTGTTTGTTTGGTACACCGGTGCTGCCAGGTCCGCCAAGACCCCATTTACCGATAACACCGGTTACGTATCCTGCATCCTGAAGCATCTTAGCCATATTCGGTAAATGTGGAGGCAGTGGCATCTGGCCTCCTTCATTATCATCACGGTAGCCACCCAGCTCATAGTTGCCACGTATATAGGAATGACCTGTATGAAGGCCGGTAAGCAGTACACAACGCGACGGTGCACATACCGTGCTGCCGGAATAATGCTGCGTAAATAACATCCCTTCGTTGGCAAGCCTGTCGATGGAAGGTGTTTTAATAATCGTCTGACCATATGCCCCAGTTTCGCGGTATCCCAGATCGTCTGCAAGAATATAAATGATATTTGGTTTTACTTCAATGCTTTTTTCCGGATCCGCGATTTTATTGCACGATGCAAGGAAAAGAAATAGTAACAGGATTAAGCCATTTTTATACATGTGAAAAAATAAAATGATTGATTAATATTAAAGGAAGTAAATAAGAGTGATAACTGCAAACAATAACTTCCATGAGGTCAGGCAAGTTCTCACTTCCGCATATCAGACGATTAAATTATTCAAAACCAGATATTGACATTACTTTTTTCAAATAGTTTTCACGCAACATAGGAATTTTGAGATTAAATATTTAGGTTATAATTGTTTACATGCATCAATCAGCTATTAAAAAAATATTAGGTTTAGTTCTAACAAGTATTACAAGCATACTCATTGCTTTTTTGATAGAAATAGCATCTTCTGTCATTAGGATTTTTGAAGATTTACAATCCTCCTTTGAAAACTATGACTTCACCGACCATTATTTCTATAGTAAATATACTAGTGAACCGTATCCCAGAGATACTAATATAGTATTCGTTAATATCGGTGAATATGGGCGCTCAGAAATTGCGGAGATAATAACAATTGTAAATATGTTTGACCCACGGGTTATCGGACTTGATGTCCGCTTTCGGTCCCTGCAAAATGATCCTGCAGATACGCTTCTGAGAAATGCAATTATTAAATCCAAAAATCTGGTGTTAACCAAAAGGTATGACCTGTATACAGAAACTTTTGTTGAGACACATCCATTCATTAGACAGAATGCTGAAGTGGGGTTATCTAATTTCAATATTGAGGAAAATTTCACCGTGAGATCCTTCGATCCCTTTTTCTTAAAGGATTCAATAGTTTATCAACATCTGGCAGTTTCCATAGTGGAGCTGTTCGATCCCCAAAAAATTAAAAAATTAAAAAAACGAAACAGAAAATTAGAATATATCTATTACAGATATAATATTGATAAAGCCGGATTTTCGGGTTACAAATATTTTGAATACGATGATTTAGTTCATCCTGATTTTTACAAGCAAGAGCTTGAAGGTAAAATAGTTATAATAGGCTTTCTGGGGGATCCGGAATTTCCGCATTCGATTGAATCAAAGCAATATAGTCAGCTAAATGAATCCCCCTTCAAGCGTACAGCGAAAGATATGTACAACGCTGTAATTATTGGAAATATTATAAGTATGATACTGGACGAGTCGTACATTTATTCATATAGGATTCTTGACCATTCATTGACATTTCTCTTATTATTGTTGATGTGTTATCTGTTTTCATTAATGTTTAAAAACAGGTTTTATCAATTGTGGTCTAAGCTTTTGGTATTTATTGCAATATTAGTATTCTGGTTGCTTTCATTCATTCTTTTTGAAAAATTCACGCTAAAAATCGACCTTCGTTACTTTTATTTCTTTTTGCTATTCGCCCCTGACACGTACGAAATTCTGCATAGGAACGTCTTTCCGAAAATCGGATTAGGCAGTTCCTGATCTGATGCACGAATTATCTGTCATCAATGCCAATTCCTTGCAATAATAAACCGGGCATTAAGTTAAGCAGTTTTATTAAGAATTTCATTTTGTTCCTATACTATGTCCAGTGCCTCAAGAATATCTGCGAGCTCATCATAATCTTTGAATCCGGGTTTGGATTCAGTACCACCGTACAAAGCGATGCCCTTGATTCCTGAAGCAAGCAGTTTTTCAAGATTGTGTGGAGTTATTCCAGATCCCAACCATACCGGATACGATGCAGCCCAGGTAGTAATTCGCTCCAGTTCAGCATCATCTAAAATATCCGGATTCAGACCTTCAAGCAGAAAATATGACACATATTTTTGTTGTTCTTCCATCATTTGTGCAATGTGTTCCGGGACATAATTGGCTGTATTGATGTAAAAAATACATGCATATCCTGAGGCATGAACAATTTCAGGAAGAGCCCTATCAGACACCTGCAGATACGAAAACGAATACCCTGTCAATTCCGGGATCTGACTCCCTGATATTTCTCCAACAAATTCCACACCAGCTACCCATCCTGATATCTCACGAAACTGCTCCGGTGAAATAAAGAATTCACTACCATCATCAACCACAAACCCAAGCATATTTACCCCCATTCCGGCACAATAACGGGCATTGCTTAAATTGGTTATTTGTCCAACTTTCACCATGGTTTTAAGTGTCATATCAATTCTGTTTAAATACGATCATTATTTTTGTTTTGCCGAATGCAGCAAAGTAAAGTATTTTTGTGCTGTTTTAAATGAACTAGAAAGAGTGAAGTTCTAAAAAACAATACACGAGTTTACAAGCAAAGTCCGGGAATCGATAAGTTGAATTTTATCAGCATATTGAATTACTACAGGCACAATTAGTAAAGTTATACATTAATAAAACTGAATTAACAACTTGTATTTCAAGTATATAAAGTATTCTTATTTTTTCGGTTTGGTGCTTTCATGCAGTATTGCTGTTATGCTGCTATTGGCATGCGACAGCAAAACGGTAGATCCGGATTATTCGCGGACAGGATATGATTATTATCCACTTGAAAATGGCATTTTCAGAGTTTACCAGGTAAAAGAAATTATCTACAATATATTATCGCCGCCTGATACCAACTATTTTCAGTTAAAAGAAATAATTTCAGATTCATTCACTGACAGTGCCGGCGAGATTAATTACGTAATACAACGTTTAAAAAGGGCTAATGACAATGAAGACTGGCAACCCGATTCGATCTGGTCAACATATCGAAATAATTTTCAAGCGGTATTAAATAAAAACAACATACTTGTATTAAAACTTGTTTTTCCTTTTATGGAAGATATACGATGGGATGCAAATAGCCTAAACACTAAAAATCAGGATGATTATGAGATGACCAACCTGTTTGCCCCTTACCTGCTAGGTGACACAAACTTTAACAGCACCGTAACAGTTATTCAGGAAGAAAATCTGGATTCTCTTATATTTTTTGATTACAGGCTTGAAGTATATGCACAAAATATCGGACTTATTGATAAAATTGATTCAAGATTGAAATTCTGTCAGGAAAATGATTGTTTTGGTCTGAAAATAATAAACGAAGGAAGGCAATACAAGCAAACATTGATAGCATATGGGGTGGAATAGGCTTTTAAAAGTAGGTTTTATATTTACAATAGTCTTTTTGTCTGGTAAGCATGGCTATACACAGACAAACCGATACATGGTTCATTTCACAGATAAACAAAATTCACTTTTTCGCATCGACAATCCTGAAGCATATCTTTCGGAAAGAGCAATCGAGAGGAGAACAAAACAAGGTATTGTTATTACGGAACAGGACCTTCCCGTAAAATTGTCATATATAAACGGTCTTGAAGATATAGGTATCAATACGTTTTTTACTTCCAAGTGGTTTAATACGGTACTGATCGAATGTGATGCAAGTGCGGTGCCGGAAATCGAGATGCTTACTTATGTGGCATCCGTTGAGTTTGTTGCTCCCGGGTCGAAAATTAATTCAAAACAGGAAGATGTTCATTTTACCAATAGTGACACCAAGAGACAGAAACGCAGAAAAGCACATGGTGATGTAACGTCGGATCAGAATAAAATGCTGGGATTGGATGTTCTTCATGAATCAGGCAATACCGGTCAGGGAAAATGGATAGCAATAATGGATGGTGGATTTTTCGGGTCGGACAATTCACGGTTTTTTAGCCGGCTATTCCTCAACAACAAAGTGAAATACACCTATGACTTTGTGACCGGCCAGAACGACGTATATAGATATACTGAACATGGTACGCGTGTATTTTCGCTGATAGGGGGATATGCAGAAGATGAATTTATAGGTGGCGCTTATGATGCTGATTTTTATCTTTTCGTCACCGAAGATGTATGCGGATCCTGCGAACATCGTGTGGAAGAATACAACTGGGTTTTCGCTGCAGAGTTCGCCGACAGTGCAGGCGTGGATGTGATCAATACATCTCTTGGGTATAACCTGTTTGAAGACCCGACCATGAGCTATTCTTATGAAGAAATGGATGGTAATACGGCTGTGATAAGCATTGCAGCTGCTATCGCATCGTCAAAGGGGATGGTAGTGGTTACGTCTGCCGGAAATGAAGGTAACCTGCCATGGAAACACATCACGGCTCCGGCCGATGCACATAATATAATCAGTGTAGGCAATGTAAACCTGGGTGGAATCAAAGCTTCATCAAGTTCATTCGGCCCTTCTGCCGATGGTCGCATCAAACCAGAACATGTTGCATTGGGCACAGGGGTAAAGGTGGTGTCATCTAGTGGCAATATAACTACAGACAATGGAACCTCTTTTACTGCACCACTGGTAGCAGGCCTGATTGCTTCTACCTGGCAGGCTTTCCCGGATCTTACTGCAGAAGAGATCCGTTTCTTCTATGAAATATCAGCGAGCAATGCAGCCAGCCCCGATGATGAAATCGGTTATGGTATCCCTAATTTCAATGCTTTCGCTAACCTGATGCAAACTGTTGACAGCAATCAGAGTTTTGCCATTTATCCAAATCCGGTTTCGGGCAATCAATTTATGATCCGTGCGAACAATCCGGATGAAATTCCGGAGGTTGACATTACTATTTTTGATATGAACGGTAAAATACAACTCATCGCAACGCTGTTTTTTACCTGGCAAAATAATTCGGTGATCGTCGATTTATTCACCTTTCGAAAAGGTGTTTATATAATCAATATTGATACAGGTAGCGAAATTATAAAGCTCAGAGTTGTAAAAATTTGATTGGTTTGTATTGCTTAAAATGCAATGACTATATTTACGCAACCTGTAACATTCAGACATCGATGAAAACACATGTTATTGCCCCTTCCATTCTTGCTGCTGATTTTGGTAATATACAAAGAGAGGTAGAAATGCTGAATGCCAGCGAGGCCGACTGGATTCATGTAGATGTAATGGATGGTGTTTTTGTGCCCAATATTTCCTTTGGAATACCTGTGTGCAAAGCCATTCACACGCATGCAAAAAAACCTCTGGATGTACATCTTATGATCGAAAAGCCAGAGAACTACGTAGAAGCTTTTAGAAAGGCCGGCGCCGACATAATAAGCGTCCATTATGAGGCATGTCCGCATCTGCATCGCAATCTTCAGCAGCTCAAAGACCTGGGTGTGCAGACTGGTGTTGCAATAAATCCGCATACCAGTGTGAATTTATTACGCGATGTCATTCATCAGATTGACCTTGTTTGCCTGATGTCAGTAAACCCCGGATTTGGAGGTCAGACATTTATTGAAGGTACCTACGAAAAGGTGCAGGCATTAAGAAATATTATTAACAATGCCGGGGCAAGTACAAAAATAGAAGTGGACGGCGGTGTAACTATTGATAATGCAAAGTCTTTGCTGGAGGCCGGTGCGGATGTATTGGTGGCAGGCAGTTTTGTATTTAGCTCCGAAAACCCCATGGATACTATTTCTAACCTGAAGAACGTTTAATATACCGGAGTCTGACCAGTTTTTATGGTTTACCGAATATTCATATTTCTTCTAATTGCTTTAAGTATCGGATGCCTCGCTGTGGCACAACAAGCAGTAATAAAGGGTAATGTGACATCCTTTCAAACAGGCAGTCCTTTACCGGAAGTAAATATTTTTTTAGCAAGTACCAGCCTTGGAACAAATACAGATTCGCTGGGGAGATACCAGATTAGTGTACCCGCAAACAGACAAATCATAATAATATTCAGATTTGTCGGGTACGACAGTCTCTTTTTTGAATTGCAATTAAATGAAAATGATACCCGAACACTGAATGCATCTCTTAAAGAGTCAGTACAGGTATTAAACACTGTTGAAATTGTTTCTGAAGCCGTACGACGTCAGTCAAGTGTGGTTATCATCAGTCCACGTAGCGCCGGAATGCTTCCATCTCCGTTTGGTGACTTCACTAGAATTTTAACATTGATGCCAGGGGTGATATCCAACAACGAACTCTCGACCGGTTACAATGTACGAGGTGGAAACTTTGATGAAAACCTGGTTTATGTTAATGATATCTTGATATATCGTCCTTTTCTTGCCCGTGCCGGACGGCAGGAAGGCCTGAGTTTTGTGAATACGGATCTGGTGAAAGAAGCCCGTTTTTACGCAGGAGGCTGGCAGCCACGATATGGTAATATGCTTTCGTCCGTACTTGATGTAACGTATAAAATGCCGGATGAAATAAAAGGCTCTGTTACAATCGGGTTATTGGGAGGGACAGCTTACCTCGAAGGTGCTACATCTGATCGCCGGATCCAATACCTGCTAGGCGCCAGGCACAAACGGGCGCAATATCTGTTGAACACATTTGATGTAAACGGCGAATATATTCCTACATTCACCGACATACAAAGCTATGTAAATCTGAATGCAGGTAAACATCATCCTGAGCGAACCCAGATAGGTGTGTTATTTTCCTATGCACAAAACCGCTATCAGGTGATTCCCGAAACAAGAGAAACTGAATTTGGTACTTTCGGAGGCGCATTGCGTTTTCTGGTGGCTTTTGAAGGACAAGAATCACTTAATTACGATACCTGGCAATCAGGAATCAATGTACTGCACCGGTTAAACAATGATTTTACCATCAAATTCTCAGTTTCAGCAGTTAAATCCTTCGAAAAAGAATATTCTGATGTGGAAGGTGGATACCGCCTGTGCGATGTGGATAAAAACCCATCATCTTCCTCCTTTGACGAATGTGTTTCAATACGTGGAATCGGCACGGAGTTTTTTCATGCACGCAATAACCTTGAAAGCACATTGCTCATGACGAATGTAAGAGCGGAGTATGTCATGGACGGCAATAATTATTTTGAATTCGGATTAGATTACTCCTTTAATGATTTTGACGACTACCTGGAGGAATATTCATTTATTGATTCTGCAGATTTTTCAGAGGTCAAAAACCGGGTTTTTACAACAAACCATACTGCCGCAAACATAACCGGTGGTTTTATTCAACATAATGCAAAAACAGGGCAATCAGGAGAATTTGTATATGGGCTCAGATTTTCGTACAGGGATATGAATCAGCAATGGCTATTAAGCCCCAGAATGCAATATTCGATTCATCCTGCATGGAACGACGACTATGTTTTTAAAGCGGCTGTGGGTCTATACCAGCAACAACCATTATACAGGGAACTGCGTAATTTTGATGGGAAAGTAAATATGAGTGTAAAATCCCAGCAATCGTTACACGTGATTGCAGGCCTTGATCACAATTTTCTTTTCTGGGAACGTCCTTTTAAATGGACTACTGAACTTTACTATAAATATCTATGGGACGTTATCCCTTATGATATAGATAACGTACGTATCAGATATTACGGCGAAAACCTGGCAATTGCTTATGCCGCCGGAATGGATGTGCGAATCAGCGGAGAATTTATTCCCGGAACAGAAAGCTGGTTCAGTCTAGGGCTGCTCACTACTCGTGAAGATCTCAGTAATGATGACAGGGGTTTTGTACGAAGGCCCTCAGATCAGCATCTTACTGTTTCAGCTTTTTTTGAAGATCACCTACCTGATAATCCAAGCATGCGGGTGAATCTGGGATATATTTATGGAAGTGGATTGCCATTTGGCCCACCAGGAAACCTCGAATACAGGAATGTTTTTAATGGTGACTCATACCAGCGAGTAGATATAGGTTTTACCAAAATATTTTTGACTACACGTGTTTCCAGGCTGGAAAGCATCTGGCTGAACCTTGAAGTTTTGAATTTGTTTGGCATTGAAAATAAAGTTTCATATACCTGGATTCAGGAATTATCTGGAAATTTTATTGCTGTTCCCAACACCCTTACAAAACGGCTATTTAACGTAAAGCTGACATTCAGGTTTGAATGAGGTCCACCTGGGTGAAATAACTGCAATATGAATTGTTTCAAATAAATCATTCTTTCAAAGGCAATAGCGATAAAAAGCAGAATATTCTGATTTTGAATTTGTATTTTGATAAAAATGCTTTTCTTTGTGGGTTTATAATTTCACAGGTGTGTTTAATCTATTTTAAAAAAATAAAACCTTAATATTAATGATGAAGTTAACGAAAGTTTTAGCAGCGGTTTACATGTTGAGCATGGTATCTGGCGGTGTGATAGCCCAGGATGAAACGGAGATTACGGATCAGCAGTTGTACCGCTATGCAATAATGCAGGAAGTGATAACTCTTATGAAAAAGGATATCAGCATTGAGGTGAATAAAATTATCAAAGCGCAGGAAGGAATGACGGGCCGGCGATATAATGAACTTGCTGCCACCAAAGGTGACGAAGTAAAGCTTCAGGCCATTGATGCCAAAGATTGGGAAATCCAGTTTCTGAAACAAATCGATGATTTTAAAAGCAAAAGGATCACATCGATCAAAACGGTGAATTCCGAATTAGCTATAAAAATGGTAGGCAATAGTGGTAAAAGTTATAAAATAATAAAGGATCAGTTAAAATCGGATGAAAGTTTCAAATCCAGGTATGATTTAATCGCAGCCTCCGTTTCTGCAGCAAAGATGAAAACAGATTGATTCAGTTTGCCTTCTTCTTGAGTAATAAAGTATAATAGTTAAACTAAATGCCCGGGAAACTATTCCGGGCATTTTTTTTATGAAAAATATGAAATATAGCCGGCACTGATTTATCCATTTTATTTGAACAGCTAGGAATCTGCATTAACAAGTCTTTTCAGGATTGATTAACCGTTACATTCCAAATTAAATGGATTGCAAGAATCGAATTTACTCCAAATAACCAATATTCATGCATTCGATTTATCCGTAAATCACGTACAAATAGTAGTTTATTGATGAGAAAATCCGATCGGATTTATACCATTAATTTCAAAAACATTCACTCAACGGGTTACTTTTACTATATTTAAGTCATTGAAATAAATAAATCTGCTAATGTTTACAGAAAATGAGGTTGGTTTGATGTTGGAAAATGAAGACATCGAAAAGGCCGTTATTGATCTAAGGAAAGACTTTATCAGACATGAAGCTCAATTTATGGAACTAAGCGATCATGATTTTTTGTCACTTGTGCTTCTTACACCAGCTATCAGCATTGCCCTGGCAAACGGAAGTGTAAGTTTGTTTGAAGAATTGGAGCTGAATAAAAGAGCACGCAAGTTATCTAAAGGAGGCTATTTTATGAAGAAGGATCCGGTAGTAATAGTGATGGGGCATTTAATTGAGCATTATGATAAATGGGAAGAGAAGTTTTTTGCATTGCTTCGCAGTGTAATGAATACTGCCCTCGATTTTGATTCAATAATTTTCCAGGATATTGCTGATGATGATATTACCCCTGACAGTTTCAGAAAAGAAGTGCTTAAAGCACCTTATGGATTTGTCCGTTTTTTGGCATCATTTTTTTGTTCTAACGATGATGAAATTCTGAATGTAGAATCGAGAAAAATAAACAAGACGGAATATGAGCGTATGATTTATATTGGCGATAAACTCAACCTGAAAAAAGTGCCTATTTTCAGACACTTTTGCGCTACATACGAGGTAAAGGGATAACCAGTCGAATGCAATATGTTTCGTCATACGTAGGGCAATACAAACACTAAACGCTGATAACCCATTTGAAAAGGCTTGTTTTCATATTTTTATTACTAATATTCTGTGCAATAGCCGATACCGGTGTGGCACAGGACGAAAATGCAGAAAAACCCGATTTACAAGAACAGGAAAATGTCAAGCCTATTGGGAAGAAGAACCAAAAGAACTATAAATCAGGGGGTAACATATTTACTGCTTTTCTATCTCAATTTACCTTGGGCGTTTCTACGGGCTATGGTGCAACCTTTTACAGTCATAATCTAAAAGGCTTTGGCATATACCAACCGGCCAATGGCAATGGCGTATTCATCTTTGATCAGGCATTTATTGATCGCGATACGCTACCGTCAGTTTATAACAACTGGGTAAATAACGTACAGGGATTTGGCGGTCTTTTAATTCCGGTCGATTCGATGTTAACTCCGATTCTTACAAACGGCATTCCAGTATTTCCTGGTGACCTGAAAATAGGCTCTGATTCTATAAAACTAGGTTATAAAAGTATAGCTCATAACATTCCTATAACAGTAATGGTCAGCATTGATGTTGACAGGTACCGGATCGGAGGTGGCCTTACAATGGAATTGCATAAAATGGGCCAGTTCCATCCAACTACATTAAAGGATACATTACGTAGTTTTCGGACTGATTTTTCAACCTCCTTTTTCAAGAAATACTTTGGATTTATCGGTATAACCACGTATGAATCGTGGCAATATAAAATGATAGCAGATTTACAATTTGGAAAAATTAACCGGGGTAAACATTTTAATAAAGAACTGATATCCAGTGGTTTATATTTTAATTTTGGCTATTCTGTTGAAAAATCTTTGTCAGAATATTTTAAAGTTTTTGTACGACCGTCTGTGGAATGGAAGGCGTACACTCTTACTGTTCCTGAATCAGGCTTGTCACTAAATCACAGGCAACCGACTTTGTATGTACAATTTGGTGCTACAATACGGATACCCGTACTCCCCAGATGTCCGGTACCGAGGTGCCATATACAAATGAATCATGTGCATGACGGTAAAGAATACAGAAGCAAAGTACACCCAATCTGGAAGTGGCAAAACCCCAATTACGGCCAGAATTACCCTCAATTAATCAAGTATAAAAGGAAGAATAGATTTAAGCTCAATCCGTATTGATTCCAGGCAATAAAAAGCGGTTTGAAAGGGTGCTGAATTCCTAAAAAAACGAAAAACTTATGTACCTTGCAGGTCTAATTTTTTAGGCTTTATAATCTATTTTATGGCTGACGATCAGCAAGAAAATCTTACTCCGGAAAGACAAGGTATTATACCCATAAATATTGAAGATGAAATGCGCAGCGCTTACATCGATTACTCGATGTCAGTTATCATTTCAAGAGCGCTTCCGGATGTTCGCGATGGGCTGAAACCCGTTCATCGACGCATCCTCTACGGTATGGATGAGTTAGGCGTGAACTACAATAAATCCTACAAGAAATGTGCAAGAATAGTAGGGGATGTATTAGGTAAATATCATCCACATGGTGATACAGCCGTGTATGATTCACTGGTGCGCATGGCACAACCGTGGTCGCTTCGCTATACGTTAGTTGATGGCCAAGGTAATTTCGGCTCGGTAGATGGAGATTCGCCTGCAGCAATGCGATATACAGAAGCACGACTAAAGCGGATTGCTGAAGAAATGCTGAACGACATCAACAAAGATACGGTAGATTTTAAGCCTAATTACGATGATTCTACTAATGAGCCAACTGTTCTTCCTTCTAAAATTCCAAATCTGCTGCTAAACGGGTCTTCAGGTATTGCCGTAGGTATGGCTACCAATATGGCGCCACATAATCTTAGGGAAGTGGTCGCAGGCACAAAGGCCTATATTGAAAACAACGATATAGAAATCAGCGAGTTGATGACATATATCACTGCCCCTGATTTTCCGACTGGTGCCACTATTTATGGATATCAGGGTGTAAAACAGGCATTTGAAACCGGAAGAGGCCGAATAATGCTCCGAAGTAAAACCCATTTTGAAACAACTAAATCAGGGAAAGAACAGATTATCATATCAGAAATTCCCTACATGGTAAATAAAGCGTCCCTTATTGAAAAAACTGCAGCGCTTGTAAATAATAAGCGGATGGAAGGGATTTCGGACATCAGGGATGAATCAGACCGTGAAGGGATGCGCATTGTTTTTGACTTGAAGAAAGACGCTATCCCCAATATTGTACTTAACAACCTGTTTAAATATACGCAGTTACAGGCTTCATTTAGTGTGAATAACGTAGCGCTTGTGAAGGGTAGGCCACGCACACTGAACCTGAAAGACCTGATTAAATATTTTGTTGAACACCGCCACGAAGTGGTAGTACGCCGCACGAAGTACGAACTTAGGGAAGCACAAAAAAGAGCCCACATCCTTGAAGGGTACATCATTGCACTTGACAATATCGATGAGATTATCACTTTGATTCGTTCGTCAAGAGATCCGGAAGTGGCAAAGCAGGGGCTAATGAAAAAATTTGAGCTTTCAGAAATCCAGGCAAAAGCGATCCTAGAAATGCGCCTGCAGCGCCTTACCGGACTCGAAAGAGAAAAAATTCAGAAAGAATACGAGGAAATTCAAAAGATGATTACTTATCTCAATGATATTCTAGATAATAAGGAAAGGCGGATGGATATTATTAAAGAAGAACTCGATGAAATGAGCGATCGTTACGGAGACGACCGAAGAACAGATATTGTTCATTCAGCTGAAGACTTCTCTGTTGAGGATATGATCCCAGATGAGGATATGGTAATAACAATATCACATGAAGGATATATCAAACGTACACCACTGGTTGAATACCGTACACAAGGCAGGGGGGGGGTTGGTTCGAGGGGAGTGATCACCAAAGAGGACGACTTTACCGAACATTTATTTATTGCTTCTGCACATAATTACCTTCTTATTTTCACCGAAAACGGAAAAGTGTTCTGGATTAAAGTGTGGGCTTTGCCGGAGGGCAGCAAGAATAGTAAAGGCCGGGCAATTCAAAACATTATCAATATTGAACCGGGAGACACAGTTCGAGCGGTAATCAATATAAAAACACTTTCGGATGAGGATTATATTAACAATAATTTTCTTGTGATGTGTACCGAAAGGGGCACCATTAAAAAAACCACACTCGAAGCTTATTCAAGACCTCGTCAAAACGGTATCAATGCCATCACGATCAATCCGGGTGACCGTTTGCTTGAAGTAAAGCTGACCAATGGCAACAACCATATTATTATTGCGGCTGACAGCGGAAAGGCTATTCATTTTCATGAGTCGGAGGTACGCTCCATGGGACGAACCGCGGCAGGCGTACGTGGAATACGAATCAGTAGTGAAAAAGTGATTGGCATGGTATGTGTTGCCAGAGAAGATGCAACCCTTCTTGTTGTGTCCGAGAAGGGGTATGGTAAACGTAGCGCCGTGGGAGAATACCGGATAACAAGAAGGGGGGGCAAAGGTGTGAAAGCCATGAATGTGACAGAAAAAACTGGCGAGCTGGTAGCTATCAAGGAAGTAGTTGATAGTGATGATCTCATGATAATAAACAAATCGGGTATTACCATTCGTTTTGAAGTGGGTAAAGTGAGGGTGATGGGGCGTGCCACGCAGGGAGTGCGTCTGATCAGGCTAAATGCTAATGACGAAATATCATCTGTAGAGAAAATAGAAAAGATTGAAGATGAAGATGTTGTTGAAACAAAAGATGAAAATGAAAAAAAAGGCGAAACTAATGAAAATTGATACAAGTTATTTTCCTGAAAGACTTTCCGGATAAGTCCTGTATTTAATATTATTGCATTTTACTAAGATCAATTAAAAATGAAAAACGCTATTTTATTTGTATTGTTTTGTTTTGCAGGCATATCAGTTAATGCCCAGAATTCGAATGTAAATAAGGCTAATGCCAATATCCAGAATGGAAAACTAGCAGAAGCTAAAGAGCAAATTGATCTGGCCGCTGAACATGAGAAAACCATGGAAAAAGGGCGTACCTGGTATGTTCGGGCAATGGTATATCAGGCTATTACTGCTTCCGAAGACGAATCGGTTCGCGCTATTGACCCTGAGTCTGCTATAAAAGCAATGGAATCGTTTGAAAAAGTAAAGTCACTTGAAAAGGAGGGAAGTAATTATTACACGCTTGCGGAGGTGCAGATTCAGCAGTTGTATAGTATTGTCCTGAACCGCGGTATTACGCAGTACCAGGAGGAAAAGTATGGAGATGCCTATCTGACTTTCAACGACCTGACTAAGATAGCTCCTAAAGATACCATTGGCTATCTGTATGGAGGATTTTGTGCGCAAGAAGAAGGAAATATAGAAAATGCGTTAGAAATGTATTACAGTGCAATGGAGATGGATGACTGCCCCAAACAATTCTACACTCAGGCTATGTTTTTGCTTCAGAATGAAAAACAAGATATTGAAGAAGCATTGAAGATCGCTCAAATTGGAATGAAAAAATTTCCCGACGAACAGTCGTTTGATAAATCAGTAATTGCCTATTATATTGAATTGGAAAGAACCGACGAAGCAAGACTGGCGCTGATTGAAGCATTAGAAACGGAGCCGGGAAATGCAAATTTATGGTATAACCTCGGATATTTAAATGGTGAAATAGATGAGTATGATAAGTCTGTTGAAGCATATAAAAAAGCCATTGACGCTGATCCTGAGTATATCGATCCGTATATCAACCTGGCCTATTCGTATACGCAGAAGGCAAAGGAAATAAGGCAGGAAGCTATGGATATGGATTTGAAAACCTACCAGAAAGAAGGGGCTGCGATTGAATCCAAAGCTGATGAATATTACATCATGGCATTACCCGTACTCGAAAAAGCAAATGAAGTTGTACCTGATGACGAAGCCATCCTTATATCATTAAGCGGATTATACATCCGGTTGAAAATGACAGATAAAGCTGAGAAAATGGAGAAGAAACTTAAAGAACTTGGATATTGGGAAGAGAAGTAACTCATCCTGACACCACGGTTTTTAAGGATCAGTCCTTGTTTCCTGAAACAAAATCCTTGTCAGAACAGGCGGGGATTTTCGCTTGTATGATCCATGTATGAGTGGGCTAGAAAATATATATATTGTTCATTTGTGATCAATTAATATTTCATTAAATTTTAACATTAGATTCATGTTAAAAACCAGATGAAAATCAAGTCTGAAAAAATTGTTAACCTGATTACGGAAATTGATTCTATCATCAGCCGTATTGCCCATGAAGAGAAAAGGTATCAAAATCAGCTTTCCGCTGTATGCACTACTTATGAGCGAAGCGCCCGCAACCTGATTCATTATCATACATTACGGTCTGTGGATTTGCGTGATATACAGAGAAAACTGGGTAATCTCGGACTCTCAAGGCTTGCCCGGTCAGAACAACATGTAATGGCAAGCCTTTTAAATACAATATTTATTCTGGGGAGACTTATTGACTCAAATAATACAAATGGATCAGATGAATTAAAAAAGCCGGGTCTTTCCATAAAAAAAGGCGAAAAACTACTCACCCAGCATACCAAATCCTTGCTCGGGTATCGCTCCAAAGGAAGGCGTGTAAGAATCATGGTGACTTTACCCTCAGAAGCTGCAAATGATTTAAACCTTGTACTGGAGCTTGCTTCGTCGGGAATGAATTGTGCACGTATTAATTGTGCCCATGATGAGCCTGAAATGTGGAAAAAAATGATTGACAATGTGCAGCTTGCAGGAAATAAAATTAAGCGGAAGATCACCATTTGCATGGATCTTGCCGGACCCAAAATACGAACAGGCATAATTGCAAAGGGCCCGCCGGTTACCAGGTATTCACCTAATAGAAATGCATTTGGCAGAGTAATTGATCCTGCTGTCATCCCCCTTGTTGATTCAGAATCTCTTTCCAGTGTTTTAAATGGTGTGGTAGTAAGCAGCGAATGGTTGCGAAAACTAAAGATTGAAGAAAAAATCGTATTTAAAGATACTCGGGATAAACAACGTGAATTAATTGTGACCAAACGGCAGGATGAACATGTCGTTTTTACCCAAAGTAACAGTACCTGCTATATTGGAAAAGGTGTTGACCTGCATGCCAGCCATAACGATGAAAGCACAACTTCGGTAATCAACCTGCCTTCATCACGCACTTGGCTGTTGATAAAGCCGGGAGATATTGTAACCGTACATGCTTCTTCCAAACCCGGTGAATCCGCCAGCTATGATACAGATGGAAAAATCACCAGCAAAGCACATATTTCCTGTACATATCCGTTTGTTTTTGAATCTGTAAAAACCGGAGAGAATATCTTTTTCGATGACGGCAAAATAAGCGGTAAGATCACCGAAGTCTCAAAGGAGTATTTTGACGTAGTGATACACCATGCCAAAACCAAAGGCACCAAACTTCGCGCTGATAAAGGTATTAACCTGCCGGACACAGATCTGAAACAGGGAGGTCTGACGGCAAAAGACTATACTGATCTTGCATTTATCGCTGAACATGCAGATGTAGTGAACTATTCTTTTGTTAATTCTCCGGAGGATGTTGAAAATCTTATTGCTGAACTTGACAAGCTCGGGGTATTGGGGAAATTGGGAATCATACTGAAAATCGAAACGAAAAAAGCATATGACAATCTTATAGACATGCTTTTAACAGGCATGAAAACGAAGCATGTAGGAGTGATGATTGCAAGAGGAGACCTTGCCATTGAGACAGGATGGGAAAATATCGGAAGAATTCAAAAAGAAATTTTAACCATTTGTAGTGCGGCACATGTGCCTGTTGTATGGGCTACGCAAGTTCTTGAGAACCTGGCTAAAACCGGTATTCCGTCACGGGCAGAAATTACGGATACCGTAAATTCCTTAAAAGCCGAATGTGTAATGCTGAATAAAGGTCCTTTCATTAATCAGGCTATGCAATTGCTGAATAAGATATTACGCAATATGGAGGACTATCAGCATAAAAATGTGGAATTCTTCCCTGAAATGGAGAAAAGTATGTGACGAATATTAATTTATAACTAAATCCACCAATATTTCATGGTTTTTGGGCAAAATTGGTTTCATACCATTGTCAAATTTCCCGACAAAGATAATAATGCTAAATCCCTGTGGACCAGAAGTGAATAAGTCAAAACCTGGAACAAATGAATCGTAATTAGTAAAATAATACGTGTGGTTATTACTTTTGCATCCTTCAAACCCAATTTATTTTATAATAATAATGAGAGAAAAAAAGATCAGAAGTCTGGCAAAAGGAATAAGCTGGCGCATAATTGCAACATTCACTACCTTCCTTCTTGCGTATGTTGTCTTTCACGATGATGAGTTGGTTTTACAAAAAGCGGGCGCCCTGGCTGCCCTCGAATTCATCATCAAACTGATAATTTATTACCTGCATGAGCGGGCTTGGTTGTATGTATTGTGGGGAGTCAAAAATAACAAACCTGTATAACACCAGGTACCATCTAAACTCTTTAAACAAAATTCGGTTTTTGTACTGTTTTAATTTTAATTATAAAGCTATAAGGAGCTTTTGAAAATTTACACCAAAAGAGAATTACTTTTTTTAAGAAATAGTTATATATAACATATATGCTTCGGATAGAAGGGATTACAAATTTTATTTTGAATTAAGTTCTAACCTGAATAATTCATGAATAATCTATTATGCATTCCAATTAACTATCATTCAAGCATTTGCTCGAATTTTGGTACTCAACGTAGCTCGCTACGCCTCTCCCGAAAAGAAAATCGGGACAAGCTGTTCCAAAATTCTGTGCGAGCACTTGACTGTCGGATACTTGAAACGCTCATAACAAAGATTCATGAATTAATCAGGCTAAATCCATCATGACATGAATAAGGAACTATTCACTGGAATTGCAACACTCACCGTGGCGCTGTTTTTGTTGATCAGGGCTGAATTTAATGTCTATGATAGTAACCATATTCGCGAAACAGATATCGGGATTAATCAGATGGAGGCACGTGATTATATCAAAAATAAGCTTGGAAATCATGTGGCAATTTTATTTGTTCGCGAATTAAATGACAAATATTACTTCAAAGTTTCAGATCCTGAAAAGAAATGCGACTACGATGTGTATGTAGGAAAGCAGCATCCCGATGTGCAGGCCATTCGCAAGTCTTACAAGCAACATTTATAAACACGATAACCTTCCTGATAAGAGGAAATTCGGCAAATACTCTTAAGGGCGCTTCCCTGATTCGCTGAGACCACATAGGGTTTTTAGAGGTGCCCTAAATTTAGGTAAGTTAACCCGGATTCTAAGACATAAGAGTTTGCCAACCTGAAGCTTACGTTTGATGATAAAACATATACATCTCAAAATGGGTTGCACGTTTGGCCCGCCTCAGGTAGCTGGCAGTTTGTAATCGGCAAATCGGATCAAATTACACGCGATGACGGGGTTATAATTGACTTAACTGTACCGACACCAGTTTAACACTCTCCTTTACTCTGGATGAAAATATTTTTCTACGGGTGGCAGGTTGCAAACCATATCGTCCAATTTGGTGTTTGTGTTGAATAATTAGAGGTTTGGTTGTTTCTGGCAAGGGTATATTTGAGCAATTATTCTACATATCCATTATCTTTTCTCGGATATCAGCAAATTATAATTATCATTTATACTGTTGGTGGGTGACTTTTTGCCAATTAATACACTAAGGGTGTTAGGCTAATTTTTATGATAGAAAAAATTGAGATTAGATTTTTTTTTGCATAGACCTAAATACAACCGATATGAAACATACATTACCACCTGTTATTTTTGTTAATCTAAACACGGTACCTTTGCGTTTCTGTTTCTGTTTAGGTTTATTTATTAAATCATTTTTTTGCAAACGAGCAAAGCCTCGTTTTTTTTAATAGTAACATTATGTCAATATCA
>JACZXH010000003.1 GCA_022571715.1 Bacteroidota bacterium
GCTTTTCACATACCGGGTCCCGTTTCAAATCAATGATAAAGTAAGTACGGGATGCCGTGTGATTGTGCAATTCGGCAGGAAAAAAATCCTGACAGGCATAATTGCCAACCTGCATACAAAACCTCCGGAAGGGTATGAAGCGAAATATATTCTTGAACTGCTTGATGAATATCCTTCTGTAAATTCTATACAGCTTAATTTTTTTTCCTGGATTGCAGCCTACTACATGTGCACGATTGGCGAAGTGCTGAATGTGGCGTTACCTTCCGGCTTAAAACTGAGTAGTGAATCAAAAGTACAGTTGTTTCCCGGATTCAAAATTGAAGATTCAAATTACCCGTTCACCGATGCGGAAATTGATCTGCTGCAAGCCTTAATCGGGACAGACAACCTTACTTATGACCTGATAAGCAGCATTACAGGCTTAAAAAATATTTATACCCTGCTCAAATCACTTGTACAGAAAAACAGCATTATCATTTTTGAGGAGATAAAAGAAAAATACCGGCCAAAAAAAGAACGCAGAATCAGGCTGACTTCCGATTTTTCAGCAATCAGTGAATCACTCGAAAGCTTATTTAACACGCTCGAAGCCAAACCCAGGCAAACCGAAGTGCTGCTTTACTATCTGCAGCATATACCCGTTTATTCCAAACCGGAGTTAAATAAAGATGGAATTACCAAAAATGATTTTAAACAGGCAGGTTTGTCGGTATCGTCAGTAAATACCCTGGTGCGAAACGGAGTATTTGAAGAATTTGACTATCTCGTGAGCCGTTTTCCGGAAATTAAAAGCGGAACAAAAGAAATTGTGTTATCCCGGTTTCAAACCGAAACGAAAAAAGATATTTTGAAATTTTTTGAAACGGGTAAACCTGTATTACTCCACGGAGTTACCGGAAGTGGCAAAACTGAAATTTATATTCAGCTTATTCAGCAAGTACTAGAAAGCGGTAATCAGGCACTCTATCTGCTTCCTGAAATTGCGTTGACCACACAAATCGTCACAAGACTCAGAAAGGTTTTTGGAGACCAGATGGGGGTTTATCATTCAAGATTTTCGGATAATGAACGGGTAGAAATCTGGAATGGTGTACTCCAAGGCAGGTTTTCTTTTATTGTGGGAGTCCGTTCCTCTGTTTTTCTTCCGTTTGATAACCTCGGTTTGATCATCATTGATGAAGAGCACGAAACCTCTTACAAGCAAATGGAGCCTGCCCCGCGATACCATGCCCGTGATTCGGCGCTGGTGCTCGCCAGGCTGCACCATGCAAAGGTTTTATTAGGTTCGGCCACCCCCTCTCTCGAAACCTATTTTAATGTAAAACAAGGCCATTACGAGCTGGTGGAGTTAAAAGAAAGGTATGGAAAAGCTGTCCTACCGGAAATGTTGTTTGCAAATACGCGTACCGAAAGGCAAAAGAAAATCATGAAAGGAGATTTTACTTCCTTACTTGTGAAAGCTATCAAAAATTCACTGTCGGAAAACGAACAGGTGATCATCTTTCAGAACCGAAGAGGATATGCTCCTTATCTGAATTGTGAAACCTGTGGGTGGATACCCCAGTGTGCGCATTGCAGCGTAAGCCTTACCTACCACCTATACAAAAATGAATTAAAATGTCATTACTGCGGATATAATGAAAAAGTTCCGGTTGTCTGTACTTCATGCGGCTCGATGGCGCTTAAAACAAAGAGCTATGGCACCGAAAAACTGGAAGAGGACCTGAAGCTGATGTTTCCTGACTGTGTAGTACGCAGAATGGACCTCGATACCACACGCCTGAAATACGGCTATCAATCGATTATCGAAGATTTTGAAAAAGGCAATATCGATATTCTGGTTGGAACTCAAATGGTCAGCAAAGGACTCGATTTTAACAAAGTTGCATTAGTAGGAATATTCGATGCAGACCGGATGTTGCATTTCCCTGACTTCAGGTCACATGAAAAGACATTTCAGCTTATTACGCAGGTAAGCGGCCGGGCAGGCCGCCGGGATAAGAAAGGAAGAGTGATAATTCAAACTTACAACCCCGGGCAGCACGTGCTGCAAATGATTAAAGCGCACGATTACGTTAGTTTTTACCGGATTGAAATTGCCGAGCGGGAACGCTATAAATACGCCCCGTTCTACCGGTTAATAAACATTACCCTGAAACATAAAAACCAGGATATTTGCAGACAAGCCGCACAGATGCATGCGGGAGAATTAATCAATGAATTCGGTACATACCGGATACTAGGCCCTCATGAAGGACTCATTCAAAAAATCAGAAATCTTTATATATGGGTAATCCTGATCAAACTTGAAAGAAACAAGGTGAACCTGCCAAAAGCCAAAGAAATTATAATGAAAAAATCGCTTGAATTAAAACAGGTAAAGGAGTTTCGGAATATCAACCTTATCTTTGATGTTGATCCTTATTGATTTTTATAGTGTCTGGTTATACAAGCAGTATTTTCGTTAAAATATTATTACCGGTAATTACGGCGTTTATCCTTGTTGGCTGCAGCGATTGTGAAAACTGCGATAGCTTTGATAAAGAGCCCTTTGTAACCTTACAATTTTACAGAAAAGCCGACTTAAGTCAGTCGGTGGTAGCCATTGCCGAAATAAACCGGTTGGATGCAACCCGTATAACCTACTATCAGGATACCATCAGCGAATACATTTTGCCCTTGTCAATAACAGCAGACCTTTCTCCTGTTTTACTCACCTATACCCCGGCGTCAGACTATACACAGGTATTTACAGATAGCTTGATCATAGCCTACAAACGGCATTTTATTACAAATGAGAAAAAATATGTGGAGGTGATCTGCCAGTTTACGGAAGTGTTGGAATCATCATTTGATTCCGTTTACGTGGTTTGTGCAGACACACTTGGAATTTGTAACAGCAATGAAACAATCATTAAAATATATTTTTAGCATACTTCTTACCGTATCGCCATTGCTGGTATCTGGTCAGGCGCTGGACTCTGCAAGGGCAAAATCGAAGTTCAGCTTCGATTTTGCGTTGGATTATGGAAAGATACTTACCCTTCCTTCAGGTTTTGAAAAGAAAATGGAACTTGCTGCGGGAGTCACGATAAAGGGTAAGTTACAGTTAATTGGTGAGCTGGGATATGGCAAACTCACTCCTGAAGAGGCTATAAAAAACGGATCGTATGAATCAGCCGGCATTTACTACAGGGCCGGCTTGGCATATGGAGGGGAAATAATTCCTAAAAACTACCTGTTGCTGGGGCTTATGTACGGTATGAGTGATTTTGAAGACCGTGGCACGGTGATAATTCAGAGTGAAGTTTGGGGTGATAACCAGGAACATTTCCATCATCCTGGTCTGACCGCAACCTGGTATGAAATTATTTTGATTTCGGAGCAGGAGATCAATGACCGGATATTTCTTGGAAGCAAATTCAGGTTGCGAAATCTCCGAAGTTTCGAAAATGATTATGAGCCGGAGGTGTATTCCATACCAGGATATGGCCGCGCTTTTGATAAATCCATACCGGCTTTTAACCTGTTTGTCAAATACAGGTTAAAATTATAAAACCGGATACCCGATTAACCCGGATTATTCATGATGAAATCATGAATGATGATGATAAATAATTGGAATAAATTGATTACCAGTCATTTATGTCAGGATTAATCCCGATAATTGTAAAATTTAGGATGCTCATTTTTGAGTATTACATTTTTTTATAAGATAATCTTTCCAAAACACCAATTAGCTGATTATCCGTATTTTACAATTCGTCGGCTCATGACAATTCTGTCAGAGTCCGACATTTATCGTCGGACCCTTCGGGCGGAAAATTCATGTGAATTTTCCGGGTTAATCGCCTACAATCTCCCACTCATCGTTCAAAATACTGATGGCATGGTGGGCAGTAAGATCAAAAATACAAGGAACTACCGATACAAAATTATTGGCAATTGCCCATTCGTCGTTATCTTCTCCTTTGTCAAAATTCACGAAATTGCCTGCCATCCAGAAATACCTTCTCCCGTTCGGGTCAATCCGCTGATCAAACTCCTCCTTCCATTTGGCCTTTGCCTGCCGGCAAATTTTTATACCCCTGATTGATTCATTTTGTTTCGGCGGGAAGTTCACATTCAGCGCCACTCCCTTTGGAAGACCCTTATTCAAAACCTGTTTTGCAATTGACTCCACATATTTTTCAACATGCGTAAAGTCCGCGTCAGATGAATAGTCACATAATGAAAAGCCAATCGCCGGCATACCCTCGATAGCTGCTTCCAGCGCTGCCGACATGGTACCCGAATACAATATGCTTATAGAAGTATTGGCGCCATGATTTATACCGCTTACCACCAGGTTGGGTCTCCGGTCATTTAAAATGTAATGTTTGGCCAGCTTTACACAATCTGCAGGCGTGCCACTGCATTTGTATGCCTTCACATCGTCGATCAGGTCTTCTTCCTCAAGCCGCAAGGTTTCATCAATGGTAATGGCATGCCCCATACCGGACTGGGGCCGGTCTGGCGCTACTACCACTACTTCTCCTATTTTTTTCATGATATCCACCAGAAAACGAATGCCCCTGGAAGTGATTCCGTCATCATTGGAAACTAAAATCAATGGTTTACTCATGCCACAAAGGTATCCATTGTAAAAACAAATATTTCTTTTTGCTGAAATAAACTACCCGCTGTATTCAACCAGGTTAATATTTTTCAGCTTTCGATGATACTGTTGTAGTAAGCCGTTATGCGGGCCAGGTCGCCCCGTCGATCCACTTTGAGGTTATGTGTTTTAATATAGGCTTTGATTTCGCCGGCACGGTCTTTCATAATAACCAGCAGGTCCTTTTTCTTTTCGGTGTAAAAGATCATTTCTCCTTTCGAAGTGAGGAAGAAATAATCGTAGGTCAGTACTTTACGTGTATAGGTACTTCCCGACCAGTAGTAGTTATTATAATGCGACGACTTCTGTATGATAGACTCGCGCGTTAACAGTGAGAGTTTACCTTCGTACAATACTTCAAACAAAATGGGTGTTTTATAGCCTTGTGAAACGCTGTAAAGGATGCTGTAAAATTGCCTGTAGGTGTTTACAGTTACATCAAATATTTCAAAAAAGAGTATTTTTTTTGCCCCGTAGGTTAATATCTGGTTATCAATTTCAAGTTGCACAAGATCTCTGGGCAGATCATACTTTATTTTTCCATTCAGAGTATCACCATCGGTTAACACCAGTTTGCCGGTATGCCAGAAGTCAGACGGAAATTGCTGGCTCGCAGCAACCGAAGCAAAAGAAAACAACGCTATCGTTAAAAAATATTTCAATTCCTCAGGGTTTTAAGAATAGCGTGCCCCATCTTATCACGTTTTGTTTTCAGGTATTTTTCATTGTATTTATTCGGCGCAATTTCAATAGGTACTTTCTCCACTATTTCCAGTCCATACCCCATTAATCCTGCCCTTTTTTCAGGATTATTCGAGATCAACCGGAGTTTTGTTACCCCTAAATCCCTTAGGATTTGTGCTCCAACACCATAATCCCGCTGATCCATATCAAATCCGAGTTCAATATTAGCTTCAACAGTATCCAGGCCGTCTTCCTGAAGTTTATATGCCCTCAGCTTATTTAATAAACCAATTCCCCTACCCTCCTGGTTCATATACAACACAATTCCTTTGCCCTCCTTCTCAACCATTTGCAGGGCTTTGTGCAATTGTGGCCCGCAATCGCATCGGCACGACCCGAATACATCACCTGTCAGGCAGGATGAATGCACACGTACCAAAATAGGCTCATCTTTTTCCCATTTGCCTTTAACCAGGGCCATGTGCGTATCTCCCGTACTTGTTTGTGTATAGGCTATCAGGTCAAAATTGCCGTAGGCGGTTGGCATCTGAACCTGTATCTTCCTTTCAATAAGTGTTTCATTCTCAAGCCGGTATGCAATCAGGTCGGCTATCGAGATAAGCTTCAGGTTGAATGTATCTGATACCACTTTCAGATCGGGTAAACGGGCCATGGTTCCATCTTCATTCATAATCTCTACCAGCACTCCTGCCGGATTCATGCCTGCAAGTCTGGCAAGATCAATGGCAGCTTCGGTATGACCTGTTCTGCGAAGCACACCCATACTCTTTGCTTTAAGTGGGAAAATATGACCCGGCCGTGCCAAATCATCAGGAGTGGTTCCTTGATCTACGAGCGCCTTTATTGTTTTTGCCCTGTCTTTTGCAGATATTCCCGAAGTGCATCCATGTCCAATTAGATCTACCGAAACCGTAAAAGGGGTATTGTGCATGGCTGTACTTTTCCCCACCATAAGTTCCAGACCCAGTTCATCACAACGTTCTTCGATAAGGGGTGCACAAATCAAACCCCGGCCATGTTTCGCCATGAAATTAACTATTTCAGAGGTGGCCTTTTCGGCGGCGCAAATAAAGTCACCTTCATTTTCACGGTCTTTGTCGTCCACAACTATGACCACTTCACCGTTTTTAATGGCCTCAATGGCCTCTTCTATGGTACTAAAAATATTATTATTCTTTTCCATTGATATTTATAAGAAAAATCTTTCTGATGCAAAGGTAACAAATAGGGAATTACTCCTGACAAGAATCGCAATGAGATATTATTACCCGGAAATAACGATGCCAAGTACGCTCGCAATCTTTTTCTCCGTTTTCTTGAGTTCCATATGAATAATCTGATATTTTTGCTGATCATCTTTTGACCCTGCATTTTTAAGCTCGGTAAGATTTTTTCTGATCAGTTTTTTGATATATGCATAATTGAGCCTTTCAATATCAGTATAGGACTTACTGCTTAATATTTCCTCCTCTCGGGGAACCCATATATTATACTTATCTCTCCATTTATTGCTTAACGCATATTTGTCGGTTATCAGATCAACAATTTCACTTTTCACCTGCTCACTGCCATGTTCGAGAAAGTAACCGGCTTCCATTTCTTCATCTTTGCTAAGTCCGTTTTTGAACATATTGTAGATTTCTTCATATACGGGTGTAAAGAACTTTACGTCTCCCAACTCATCAAAAAGATACTGATATAAATAAACATTATCTGCAACTTCTTTATATCCGTACCTGACCAGAGACCGTATAATTTCTCTTTCTTTTCGACGCAAAACAGCATTTAACCTGTCGCTCACATCCTCCTCCAGCTTTTGACCAATAACCGTATCAGCCATGATCGGTATTATGGGTGGTCCTGCTGCCGCTGTGCTTTTTCGCCGGGCTTTAAGAATGATCTTATTGAGCTCAGTCATCAATACCGATTCGTCAATATCAAGTAAAACTGAAGACTCTTTGATATAAACCGTCCGTTTGATGGGATCCGGAATTTGTGATATGGATTCAACAATATCCCGGATGGTAGCAGCTTTTTTTACAGGGTCTCCTTTTGCTTCGTTAACAAATAGATTGATCTTAAAAGTGATGAAATCATGGGCGTTCTCTTCCAGGTACTTCCTGAATTCATATCCGCCCAGCTCTTTTGAATAGCTGTCAGGGTCATGGCCTTCGGGCAATACCACTGCTTTCACATTCTGGCCACCTGCAAGCAACATATCAATACCTCTTAACGAAGCTTTGATACCTGCAGGATCGCCGTCAAAAAGAACGGTTATATTCTCTGAATAGCGGGATACTAGCCGTATTTGCTCTTCCGTAAGCGAGGTACCCGAAGATGAAACTACATTTTCGATTCCTACCTGATGCAGCGAAATCACATCTGTGTATCCTTCCACAAGAAAACAATTATCCGCCTTCCGGATAGGCCCTTTTGCCATATGCACCCCATAAAGTACGTTGCTTTTATGATAGATTTCCGTTTCGGGAGAATTAACGTATTTAGGTTGTTTTGTGTCTTTCTTCAGGGTACGCGCTCCAAAAGCGATTACTTTGCCTGTCTGATTATAAATGGGGAAAATAACCCTGCCCCGGAACCGGTCGTACACTTTTTCCTCTTTTTTTATGATGAGTCCGGCTTTTTCGATAATATCCTTACCGAATCCCTGCTTTATAGCAGCCTTATAAAGATCATCCCATGCTTCAAGGCTATACCCTAACTCGAATTTTTCAATTATTTCTTCTGTCAAGCCACGGTTTTTGAAATAGGTAAGTCCTACGGACTTTCCTTCATCTGAATTTCTCAGATTACTGATAAAATAGTCCGTTGCATATTTCAGGATTATAAACAGGCTTTCACGCTCGTTTTGAGCTTTGATGTCCTCCTCAGTAATTTCCCTTTCTTCTATTTCAATACCATATTTGCCTGCCAGATACTTCAGCGCCTCCGTATAGCTCAGCCCGTCATATTCCATGATAAAGCTGATGGCATCACCACCCTTTCCTGAACTGAAACATTTATAGATCCCTTTGGATGGGACCACAAAGAACGACGGCGTCTTCTCGTCGGTAAACGGACTTAGCGCCTTGTAAGCCTGCCCGGACTTTTTCAGGTTTATAAAGTCGCTGATTACATCTACAATGTCTATGCGGCTTTTAATTTCATCAATATTTTTCTGAAGTATTCTCAAAAGACAGAATTAATCATCAAAGATAATAAAAGGGATTGTATGGTAATTCATGTGATGACCTGTCTGTGGGCTGAACAGATAACCATTTATTCCCTGAATTCACATTAGTTAAACATTTACGTTGAATCCATTAATACTTGTTAAATTTGCAAAAATCTTAAATAATATTTACACTAATCTATGTGTTATATTTAAAATGGCAATAACTGAAAATCAAATTATACAAGCGCTGTCAACTGTACAGGATCCTGATCTTAAAAAGGACTTGGTGACACTGAACATGATCCAGGACGTAAAAGTCAATGATAACCTCATCACTTTTACCGTAGAACTTACAACCCCGGCCTGTCCGCTAAAGGAAATCATTAAAAATGATTGCATAGCCGCCGTTAAAAAGGAGGTAGGTGATACTGTTGAGATAGATGTGAACATAACATCGAATGTAACAACCTCGCGAATGAGTGGTGCGTCTTTTCTTCCGGATATAAAAAACATCATTGCGATTGCGTCCGGTAAGGGGGGCGTTGGTAAATCAACTGTGACGGCCAACCTGGCAGTTTCACTTGCACAAAACGGAGCCTCGGTAGGATTGATAGACGCCGATATATTCGGACCCTCTATGCCTACAATGTTCAATTGTGAAAACGAAAAGCCCGCTACTATAGAAAAAGACGGCAAATCCTTTCTTGTGCCTGTTGAGCAATATGGCGTAAAGATCATATCTATTGGCTTTCTGGCACCTCCAGATAGTGCAATAGTTTGGCGCGGACCTATGGCAAGCAAGGCATTACGTCAGTTTTTTAGTGATACGGACTGGGGTAAGCTGGATTATCTTTTGGTTGACCTACCTCCGGGAACCAGCGACATCCATCTTACAATGGTTCAGGCCGTGCCTGTTACCGGTGCAGTTATAGTAACCACTCCCCAAAAGGTCTCACTCATCGATGCTACCAAAGGGGTGTCTATGTTTCGCCAGGCACAAATCAATGTCCCCATACTTGGATTAATTGAAAACATGTCCTACTTTACACCTGCAGAATTACCTGAAAATAAGTACTTTATATTCGGGAAAGACGGAGGCAAACAATTATCTGAGAAATTAGATATCCCGTTAATCGGGCAAATACCGCTGATTCAGGCCATACGCGAGAGTGGTGATAACGGTTACCCGGCTGTACTAAATGAGGATTTAACAGCAGAAGCATTTAATAAAACCGCCAAATCACTTGCACAACAGGTGGCTATCAGAAATGCCACAATGGTAGAAACAAAACCGGTTGAGATGAAAGTTTAATTGATTTATGGTATTACGTTGAAATCCAGAATCCAGTTTTTATTGAATATTTATAAAAATTAAAAATGAAATCGACAACATCAGCTGCAGATCTTGACAAACGAATCAAAGAAGCAATTGATAGCATTCGTCCCTACCTTGAAGCTGATGGCGGCGATGTGCGGATTATAAGAGTGAATAAGGAAAAAGTACTTGAAATTGAGTTGTTGGGTTCGTGTGGCACCTGCCCGATGTTGCCAATGACCTTAACTGCAGGGGTTGAAGAAGCTGTTAAAAGAGTGGCTCCGGAAATTAACGCGGTAATCGTCGTAAATATACCGGAAAAGGAAATTTCTGGTTAAGAGAATGAGAATGGCAGATGCATGGTTAAACGGGGATTAATAAACAGAAATACATGTAAGTTAGCTTCATTATTGAAAGTTATCATTTTCTTTTTTGCTGTTCTGTATCCCGGCATTTCTTTAGCTCAGCGAAACTGCGGCACTGTTGAATATAACAAAATCATACTTAATCAGAGACCAGAAAGTATAGATCAGTTTGAGCGGTGGATCAAAGAAAAAATCGAAGGAAAACAGTTTATAAGTGATTACCCTTATGCCATTTTTGCGCTGAAAGAATCCCTGGTAAAAATACCCGTTGTGATACATGTTATACACAACGGAGAGCCCATTGGCGTGGGTACAAACATTTCTGATGCACAGATTATCTCTCAAATTGATGTGCTCAACGAAGATTTCAGGAGATTGAATGCAGATACAAGCGAAACACAGGATATATTCAAGCCTGTGGCAGCAGATGTGGAGATCGAATTTATGCTGGCCAAACAAGATCCTGAAGGGTTACCCACCACAGGTATAGTAAGGGTTAAAGGGTCGGAAACGAGCTGGAATTTCGACAATGATACAAAACTGAAAGGGGAAAGCTATTGGCCCGCAGAAGATTATTTGAATATCTGGGTGACTACGTTATCGTTTAATCTGCTTGGTTTCGCTTCTTTTCCAATCGCAAATCTGGAGGGGCTTGAAGATCAGGAAACAAACAGGCTGCTTGATGGCGTCGTAATCGGATTTGACTATTTTGGTTCGATTGAAAAATATCCGGATGCAAACCTTGACCCTGTTTTTAATTTGGGCAGGACTACTACTCATGAGATCGGCCACTTTCTGGGGCTCCGGCATATCTCTGGCGATGGTGGTTGCAGCGTGGATGACTTTGTAACGGATACCCCCAACCAGGATAACCAAAATGAGGGATGCCCGGTTACGGTACCCGGCATCTGTGAATCCGTGGATTTTGAAATGTTTCAGAATTATTTGGATTATACGGACGACGCCTGCATGAATATTTTTTCGATGGGGCAAAAAGAAAGGATGCGTATAGTAGTGGAAAGCAGCCCGCGGCGTACGTCGCTCACCACATCACACGCGTTGGAGGATCCGGTGATCTCCGCGTTTGATCTTGGCATCAGAGAGATCATAAGCCCCGTAAGCGGAATATGTACACCATTCTTCTCCCCTGCGATAAGTATCAGAAACTACGGATCGGAACTTATTACACAAGCAACAGTGGAATTGTGG
This sequence comes from Bacteroidota bacterium, assembly GCA_022571715.1. Lineage (GTDB taxonomy): Bacteria > Bacteroidota > Bacteroidia > Cytophagales > Cyclobacteriaceae > SZUA-230. Next base: position 11,427 of record JACZXH010000003.1, read on the forward strand.
ATCAATGATTCGATGATTGAATCACGGGTTGAAATGTTAAGTTTGACTTCTTTGCAGTCGTACATAGTTACATTTAATACTACTCCTGTGCCACCAGCAGGACTGGCTGAAATTGAATTTCGGATTACATCAGTCAATGGCAAAACCGATGACAATCCCATAAATGATGTTGAAATGAATGAGGTATTCGTATCTGAATTCATTGATTTGCCAGTAAACGAAGAATTTAATGCAACACCTGTAGCCTGGGAGATCCGAAACCAGGACGATGGGAGCACATGGGAACTTGTACAGTGTGTTTCGTGGCAGCCGGATAATCTTGCGATGAAGCTTTCTTTTAGAAATGACCCAAATATAGGCGAAATCGAAATGATGATTATGCCTATTATTGATCTTACAGGTATCTCGGAAGCATATTTGCAATTTGATATGGCTTATGCCTATACACCGGGTGCTGACAACGACAGGCTTCAGGTAGCAATATCCAAAGACTGCGGAATGAATTTTAATTTTGTATTATACGACCGCTCCAGCTCCGGACTGTCAACTACGGATGATACCAAATTCAGTTTTACGCCTTCGAACAGGCGTGACTGGAAACGGGAAGTTATTAACCTCAACCTATTCCTTGGCGAATCATCGCTTCAGGTTGCCTTTATCGGAACCAACGGCAATGGAAATAACCTTTATATTGACAATGTAGCTATACATGTCAATGCAGTTATGGATGCAGGAATTATAGGTATTGAATCTCCATATCTGGCATTTTGTGCGGAAAGTATCGCCCCGATTATCAGGGTGGAAAACCTTGGAACAAAAGAAATCAATGAGGTTCTGCTCAGTTACGAGCTAGCCGGTCAGATTACAAGTACCAAAATTTTCAACAGTCTGGAGTTGAAATCTGGAAATTCGATCAACCTGGTTCTGGATAATATTAATGTGAACAACGGCACCTCCCTACTCACTGTAGATATGTCGGTAATGGGAATCATTGATCCATCCCCTGAAAATAATCATATGGTTTTTAGCCTAGTTAATGATTGCCGGGAAGAAACCGTTCCTTTCAGGCAGAATTTTGACACAGATACACTTACGGAAACGAACTGGCTTTCAATAAATCCATTTGATGATATTACATGGATGGTTACCAAAACAGGAACGGATGGAAACTCTGCAGGAATAGAAAACTTTAAGTATAAGAATGCCGGACTTAAAGATTTTCTTGTAAGTCCCGTAATTGATATGACTTCATTGTTTAGAGCCAGTGTGTTTTTTGATGTGTCGTATGCCTCCGACACGTTACCAGGTGAATACCTCAGGGTGCTAGCCTCCACCGACGACGGCCTGACATATCCCCATTTGCTTTATGAAAAATCGGGAGATCAAATAGCCATAAATAGTCCTAGCACCGCCTGGACGCCCGGATCAGATCAGGACTGGGTACATGAATTTATAGATCTGAGTGATTTTGTGGGTGAAAAAATCAGGCTCGCTTTTGAAGTAACCGGTAACCGCTCAAACAATCTCTTTATCGATGACATCGAATTTTTTAGTGACAACAATCCGGAACCTGTACATTTTGAAAACAACATGGTTTTGTATCCTAATCCTGCCAACGGAGCCAATTTTAATATCACCTTCAATCTTCCTGAAAAAGAAAATATAACCATTTTAATTTTCGATTCCATGGGCAAGGAAATTTACAGGCGTACCTATCCGAATACACTAAACCAGACCTATCCGTTTGACCTGACAGGCAATCAGGCAGGTATATACATTCTTAAAACTACCGGGGTCTCATTGAACACTTCGTTACGAATATTTATCAACCCCTGATCAAAAAACCCCCTGTAAAGCATATATATTTGTACAGAATCATTTCATTTTTCCATAAATGAGGCAGAAAACAAAACTTGCGCTTGTTTACGGCGGAAGATCAGTGGAACACGATGTTTCCGTGATCTCTGCAAGAAATATTTTTGAAAATATTGATACAACCAAATTTGAAATTCATCTTTTAGGGATAGATAAATCTGGTAAGTGGTTTCTAATGCCTGATGTTGATAAATCATTCAATAAAGGGCGCCCCCTCCATATCAATCCAGATACAAAGCAACCCACTTTTATTATTCAATCGGACGGATCGGCGTTTTCGATTGATGTGGCGTTCATAATTCTGCACGGAACAGACGGCGAAGACGGCAGCATTCAGGGATTTTTCAATCTTATGCAAATCCCGTTTGTAGGCTCAGGCGTACTTGGGTCTGCTATAGCTATGGACAAGATCATTGCTAAAAAACTTATGCTACAGGCAAAGATTCCAACGGCAAAACATGCCTTCTTGTATAAAAATGAAAACATTCCGTCTTTCGCAAATATATCCGATCGGGTAGGAATACCAATGATTGTAAAGCCTGCTAATCAGGGTTCCTCGATTGGCGTCTCAAAGGTCATTTCGGAATATGATTACCATAAAGCATTAGAGGAAGCCTTTAATTACGATGAATCCATTCTGATTGAAGAATTTATTATTGGCAGGGAACTGGAGTGTTCGGTGATCGGAAATAAAAAACCGCTTGCGTCTCCTCCCGGCGAGGTGGAATTAAAAAAAGACTATACGATTTATAGTTTCGACGCTAAATATGTTGACGGAGAGGCCGTTTTGCTTCATATCCCGGCAGAACTTGACGACGATACTGTTGAAAAAATTCAATCTGTGTGCCTGAAAGTGTATAATGTTCTATGTTGCAAAGAATTTGCGCGTGTGGACCTGTTTCTCAAAAAGAACGGCGAAATCGTTATTAATGAAGTCAATACGCTTCCGGGCTTTACTAATATAAGTATGTTTCCAAAATTGTGCGGGCTTATGGGCATTTCTTATCCTGATTTGATAACCAAACTTATAGATATGGCGCTCGAACGAAATCAGGAAATTAAAAAACTTGAAACTAATTTTATATCAGGATTATCTTAGCAGGATGTTTCCCTGTTTAAACAATAAAATTAACGGAGATTTCATTTAAGATAAGAGCACCAATTCAATTCATGAAAATGAAGAAACAGAAATTATTATCAGCAACATGGCTTTTATTGATTAAGCATATTGCAATTATTTGCGGATTCTTCCTGATTCTGATTCTTTTCTTTTTTTATATCTACCTCCCTTCTATTACCAACCATGGCGAAACCATCACTGTACCCGATTTGGAAGGAATGTCAATGGAGGCGCTTGACGATTTTATTGTTAAACGAAAACTCAGATACGAAGTAAGCGATTCATCATATTCTTCAAGTTACCCTCCACTTACGGTTTTAAGTCATTTTCCTGCTGCGGGGGCATATGTGAAAGTAAACCGGAAGATATATCTAACGATAAACAGCTTTATACCTCCTGCAACTAAAATGCCTGACCTGATAGACCGGTCATTGAGAAATGCAGAATTAGAGTTGAGAAGCTATGAGCTGGAGCGGGGAAAGATAATTCTTAAGCCCAGTCCATTCGAAAATGCCGTACTTGAACAATTATACCAGGGAGATTCCATAAAACCAGGTACTAAAATACCGAAAGGATCCGTTATTGATTTGGTGGTAGGTGACGGATATGGCAGACGGCAATTTATTCTACCGGGTTTTCATGGCATGCCACTGGACGAGGTGCTCATTTCTCTGAAGGGAATGGATCTTCGACTGGGAAGCATAATTAGTGAAGATAGAATGGAAAATAATGAGGGCTTTGTTTACAAACAAATACCTCCCGAAGGGAGTTTGGTAAAAGTTGGTGAGCCGATTGATTTGTGGGTTGTGCCTTCTGATTCATTGTTAAATATAATGTTACGTTCGGATAGCTTACGCATTAATAATACAGATGACCATTAACCGGGCAATAATCAGTTATATATTTTTGGTATGTTCGGCATACAGTACCGAATTGTTTGGTCAGCTTATTGAGTTTCCGATCAGCAGGCCGACGAACGTACAATTCCGGCTAAAAACTGATACAATTCCTATAAATTTACCCTTGTGGGACGACTTCAGCACTTCAGTTATAACGCCAGATACGGCTTACTGGGTTTCCAATACAGGAGTATTTATCAGCCCCGGCATCGGTATAAGGCCGCCTACATTGAATGTGGCAACCCTCGACGGATGGGATGCTGCGGGCAATCATTACAGCCAGGACCCGCTTGCTACTGGCAAAACAGACAGCCTCGTTTCACGTCCGATCGACCTCACGTTGGTGCCTGTTTCGCTTAGAAATACAGTTTTTTTAAGCTTCTTTTATCAAAAAGGAGGACTTGGTGATTTCCCTGGCGATTCAGACTCACTCATTTTACAGTTCAGTAAACCTGACGGAGAATGGGAGACAGTCTGGCCGCTTCCGGGCGAACCTGTAAGCGATCTTACCGACTTTTTCACACAGAAATTCATTCAGGTTACCAGTGCGTTTTTCTGGAATAAATTTCAATTTAAATTCCAGGCATACGGCAGGCAATCCGGACCATTCGATGTCTGGCACCTCGATTATATTTATCTCGACAAACGAAGGTCATCTAACATCGGAATAAATTATCTTGACCGAGCTTTTACTTCCGTTCCCACATCGATCCTGAAACCATACACAGCCATCCCGATAGTGCATTTTTTCTCGGATGCTATGAATCTTCTTGATTCTTCTTCGGTAGGGTTTACAAATCTCGAAAGCCAGGTACAACCCATTAAATATTCGGCCATCGTATATAATACTTTTACAGGCAATCCTATAGACTCTCTGGTATTTGACAGCACTTTTCTTGCATTAAGGTATCCGCTCGGAAACAAGACACTGCTTTCGGGTGTGCTTGATCCGGATAAATTCGATGAAACGGAAGACTCCTTATACCTTGAAACCAGGTATTTTATGGATACCGGCGATACCTTTCTGATTGATTCCATCTTTAATAATGGACAAGACACAGCTTTTGTCCGGTCGATAGATCTCAGGGTAAACGATACTACCCGGGTCTTTACTGTTCTGGATGACTATTATGCCTACGATGACGGAACAGCCGAGTTTGGCGCAGGAATTAACCAGATCAACGGACGGCTCGTTTGTCGGTTTATTTCAATCCGCCCCGGAATAATTGAATCCGTTGACATCAATTTTCAAAACATTGGTCAACTATTTGCAGGTACTCCCATTGAATTAATTGTATTGAAGGATTTGAAAGATCTTGAATCATCAGTTCTTGGTTCGGTGGCAGGTTCAGTTCAGATAGCCGACAACCTCGACGGTTTTATAAACTTTACGTTTGGCAAAACCATTTTTGTGATAGATACCTTCTACATTGGTTTCAGCCAGACTTCCAATGATTTTTTAGCGGTTGGACTTGATAAAAATACCGACAATAGTAATAAAATCTATTTCAATGTAGCAGGTGATTGGATACAAAACACGGAAGTCAAAGGAAGTTTAATGATACGGCCAATATTCACCAGTGAAATCGTGAATGGGATCAATATCACAAAAACGAATCCCGAAGTACATGTTTACCCCAATCCCACTACCGGTACCCTTCGCTTTGACAAAATGCCCCAGGTTATCCTGTTATTTGATTTAAGTGGTAAATTAATAAACGTATCTGTCCATGATAAAATGATTGATCTGACGCCTCTCCCGCCTTCAATTTATATTTTGCTGATCAAATACCAAAACAAATGGGAACAGCATAAGATCATTCTCACAAAATAAGCTAATGTTTCAGGAAATTATACGCCAGTAATTATTAGTGGCGCCGGACTGAAACAAATGATAAACACAATCAAGGCTATCCAGCCAAGCACCTGACGATTAACATCAAGTGGCTCTTCAATTTGAGCAGCCGGATAGTCAATACCAATAAACCGGCCAATAATAAAGGCGAACAAGAGCCACCCGTGATACCCTTCAATTTCAGGAAAAAACTGGAGAGTAAAGAATTGGGTTGCAAATATCCCTACTGCCCACAATAGCCGAGTCATTTTACTCCCCACCAGTTTTGCAAACATATAATACAGGAAAAAAATGTATAGAGGGATATATATAAGGTATCCGGTAACATCCGGCCCTCCTGGAGTTTCAAAGGGGCTTATCAGTCCCAACCCCGAATAATAAACAAGAGCAATGAAAAATACCCTCGATATAATAGCATGGTTTTTGGAACCAAATAGCCCATATATAACATGCCCACCATCCAGCTGTCCAATAGGTAGCAAATTCAATGCGGTAAAAAACAAAGCAAGAAATCCGGCCAGAAGCCAGGGGTAGTGCATGATTTCGAAATCATTAGGTATCCGGTCCTTATGCAATTCAGGAACAATGTTATTTTTAAAAAAACCAAAAAGTAAGGTACTCCCAATGGCAATATTTGGAAGATCCGGGGAGAACCGAATGGTATCAGGGAGATATTTGGCGTATTCCGGATTGTATTTTTCCACATCCGTTTTTAGAACAAATGTATCCTGTGTATAAATGTACTTATCGAAATCGGTTCCGAAAACCTCGTATTCAGGATGAATGCTGTAAATATGTTCTTTAGGTGGAAGATGCGTGAATCCATACAATAACACTATCAGGGCCATGACAAAACCTGCAAGCGGGCCTGCAATTCCAATGTCAAAATTCTGTATCCCGGATTTTACCTTTTCTCTGATGCGAATAAATGCTCCGAAAGTACCAATGCTTGGTAAAAGGATGAATCCTGTCCAGAAGGGAATGTAAAAGGGCAGGCTTACCTTTACTTTATGATGTCCGGCTGTAAAATAATGGCCAAATTCGTGTGCGGTAAGGATAGCCAGAAAGGGGATCGAAAACTCAAAGCCCCCGATAAACTCCCGCCAGCCCATCGGCCATGAGCCAAATACAAATGATCTCCCATATATCCATTCGGAACCTGCCAGCGTCGTGGTCAACAGCGTTACTAGAAAAAGGATAACATGGGTCCTCTTCCGGTCTTTACCAACAATGCTCTTATCAGGTTTTTTCGGCTCCATTAAAGCATAAATATGTTACAGATATCATCTCCCTGTATCACTTCCCAGGTTGCCAACCCCGTCTTTTCTGCTCCTTTGAGGTTTACCGGGTTATCATCGAGAAATACGGTTTCTGAAGGGTTCAGATCATTTTGTTGAATTACAAATTCATAAATATCGGTATTGGGTTTTCGCATATGTATCAGGTGCGAGTAGTAGGCATTTTCAAACAGGTCATCAATTTCATATTTTCCTGTTGTTTGGTGTACAACTTCCGATACTTTTCGCATGTGGATTATGTTTGTATTGCTGAGAAGAAAAATTCTGTGGGTCTCAGATAATTTTTTTAACATTTCAATTCTTGCTAATGGTATGTCAAGAACGAGCGCGTTCCAGGCATCGAACAACTGCGAATCAGAAACGGTATCAAGTTTAATCTCCAGGATCTCCCGGAGCCCGGTGCAAAATGTTTCTTCATCCACGCGTCCCATTTCAAAATCATGAAATAGCGTGCTTTCTATTATTCGAGGAGTTAAATCCTTGCGATATGAAGGGCTCAATTCCTTAAATGCATCAATTGTAAGCTGGACGTCAATGTTGAGGATTACTCCGCCGAAATCAAAAATAATAGTAGGATAATCTGTTGGCTTCACGCTTTGTTGATCTTGTGAATTAACCGGCAAATATCTAAGTTTGCATTCCCTTTTTCAAGTGTATTTGGGATAATCCCGGAAATGTTTCAAAAGAGATCGTTCCCGATAGCTATCGGGACAGTTGGTTGCCTGGCGTACTGAATGGTACACTCCGGTAAGGAGAGTTTGACATTCGGAACCTTCGTTACCTAAGCGAAGTAAAATAAGTTGGCCGTTTTGGGCCCATAGCTCAGTTGGTTAGAGCACCTGACTCATAATCAGGTGGCCGAAGGTTCGAGTCCTTCTGGGCCCACATTGATAATCAAGGAGTTACATTAATTTGTGACTGCTTATTGTTCTGTATTTTATATAGTAATTTACATAGTATATGCGAGTTTATATTGATTTTAAACGCTTCTAGTCTTTGAGCCATATGGTCTAAGCATTGATCTAATGTTTAATATCTCTAATTTTTAGAGATTTCATTTCTACTAAATTTCTACTAAAATCCACCTATTACCATAAGGTTCTTACCACGGGACGAGCCACTCTTTCACCTCTAAAGTTATTGTATTAGAGGCAACCTGTGCCAGAACCTGATCGGCCTTGTTTATCTTTTCATCAGAATAAGTGATTAGGAAAATCGCAATTAATAGAATCGTGACTGCGCGAATGTAATTCGGAAAATTTTTATTTAGTGAGATCGATTTTTACATTAATTAAATGTACATAATCTATTGGTTTCGCGGTGATATGGTCACTATCCAAGTGGGGAGTACTTTATTTGGAAAATTGAACCTTGTCCGTCCTCTTCAAGGGCGCGATGGCGATCCTTTTGATCTTCGACCTCCTTAAAACAGTGAGTAGAACATGTTTACCGATAGTGTCGGCATTGAGTCTGCGGAAAAGGTCGTTGGAGTTTTGCAGGTCCTCACCTTCAAACTGTACGATGATATCCCCCTTCTGCAGGTCGGAAATTGCAGCCGGTGATTTCTTTTCTATGTCCACCACCAGCAATCCCTGGTGTGTCTCCAACTTGTGGAAATTTATGATCCTCACATTCAGTTTGATCTCCTGGAGCATGATACCCAAAAATCCCTTTTCTATTTTTCCTTCCCGGATCAAAGTGCCACCGATATCCTTGGCCATATTGATATTGACCGAAAAACTCAATCCCTGGGCGGGACGTATGGTCGCCGTATTTATACCAATCACCTCTCCGGAGGTATTTATTAGCGGCCCCCCTGAGTTACCCGGATTAAGAGCGGCATCGGACTGAATAACATTGTCAATCATGCGGCCATTCTGCGCGTGCAGCGTGCGGCCCATAGCGCTGATAACGCCGGAGGTTACCGAGTGCTGGTAGCCGTACGGGTTTCCGATAGCCAGTACGAACTGGCCAATCCGCAGGTCATCAGAATTGCCCAGTTTTGCAACAGAAAATCCCGTGGAGTAGATCTTGATCACAGCAATATCTGTGTCGGGGTCCTGGCCAATGATATGGCCTTCTTCTTCGGCGCCGTTCAACAGGGTGACTTTAATTTTTTCTGCCCCGTTCACCACATGACTGTTGGTAAAAATGTAACCGTCGGAGGAAAATATGAACCCGGATCCCTCACCAGCAGGAGCCAGCCGGACTCGTTGTTTTTTAAACACATTGATCTTGACAACTGCATTTTTTACAACTTCTACTGCATTTATAATAATGTCTGATATCGCGTCCATACCTATAGTTGCATAAAAACAATGCCAACAACAACGCAGAGGTGAATTGCTGACAGGTTGGCAGAATCACGGACCAAATATCAATGTCTTCGAATGCTTGTCTTTGATTAATTTCGAAACTTTAAAATAACCACTGTTTCCCTCACCAAACTACTTTTGATCCTCCTTTTAATTCATCGGGTAATGAATCTAAATCGATCTGCATAATGTTTTGTTTCAATTCATAGAAGAAATACTTTCTGTCGGGAGATAAGGTTGGTGTTAATTCCCATTCGTTCGGAGCGGTAATATTATCTAATTTTCTTGTTGTCCATCCATTATCATTACTAAAGGAGATGTAAAGATCATAATATGTGGTGAAAATGAGTCCGGTTATAGCAGGGCAAACTTTATAATGGATAAATATTCATTTGATTGTCAGGTCACAATCTGCTATCTACATGGTTGCGGGAGATCCGGAAAATGAACCAGAACTTATGTTCCCTCTCCTTCCATCTGCAATAAACCATACAACGGATTTCCTGTAGTATATCCATTTATTACTAATTACGAAAATGATGAGACCATTATGTTGTCACAAGAAATTAAACCTTATCAAAAATTCCGATTGTTCAGTTTGTCTCTCTTATTCTTTTTACAATTCCCAATGCGAGCGACGCACGTTCTTCCAATAATCCGTAATCTCCGGAATCAATAATTTCCTTTGTAATGAGTTGTGCACCCATTCCCACGCAGTGTACGCCTGCTTCAAACCAATCCCTTAGATTTTCTTCCGTTGGCTTAACTCCGCCAGTTGGCATGATAAATGTCCACGGGAGTGGGCCCAGTACGGCTTTTACAAATGCGGGACCGCCTACCTGCGAACCGGGAAATATCTTCACCACTTCAGCACCAAGTTCTTCCGCATTTGAAATCTCCGTAATAGAGCCGCATCCGGGCGACCAACTGATCTTACGCCGGTTGCATACTTTCGCAATTTCTGCATTGAGCACAGGAGAAACGATAAAATTTGCCCCAAGTTGCATATAAATAACGGCCGTAGGCGCATCAAGGACCGTCCCCACACCCATAATCAAGTCAGGCATCTCTGCAGTAGCGTACTTATTCAGTTCACTGAACACTTCGTGAGCAAAATCGCCCCGGTTAGTAAACTCAAATACGCGTATTCCACCACGGTAACACGCCTCCGCAACCTTTTTACATACCTCTATATCTCCATGATAAAAAACAGGTACAATTCCTGTTTCCTTCATTTTGGTTACCACTTCAATTCTTGAAAATCGTGCCATGTATGTTAGTTAAATTTTATCTTGACACCCTCCCTGAGGTATCTCCGCTCAATAATTTTTCAACTTCCGCTACGGTCACAAGGTTAAAATCACCTTTAATGGTGTGTTTCAGACACGATGCCGCCACCGCAAAGTTTAATGCTTTCTGATCATCTCCGGAAAAAGCATGCAATCCGTAAATAAGACCGCCCATAAATGCGTCGCCGCCTCCTACCCGGTCAACAATGTGGGTTATCTGATACACAGGTGCCTGATACAGTTCAGTTCCGTCCCATAAAACTCCCGACCAGGTGTTATGGTTTGCATTCACTGAACCACGTAGGGTAATGATCACCTTTTTAGCCCGGGGGAAACGTGTCATAAGCTGACTGACTACCGTTTGATACGATACCCCATCCACTTCACCCCCTTTCCCATCCAGACCTTCGGCGTGAATGCCAAATACCTTTTCGGCATCTTCCTCATTTCCCAGAATTATATCGGATCTTTCCACCATGCCGGCCATGATTTCCTCTGCGGTTTTACCCCAATTCCACAGGTTTTTCCTGTAGTTCAGGTCTGTAGAAACAGTTATTCCCTTTTCATTTGCTTTTTTAATTGCGTCCATGCAAACATTTGCAGCTTCTTCCGACACTGCAGGTGTTATTCCCGACCAATGAAACCAGTCGGCTCCCTCAAACACGCTGTCCCAGTTAATCATTCCCATCTGTATTTCTGCAAACGCAGAATTATTCCGGTCATATACCACCTTACTGCCTCTGCTAACTGCTCCTGTTTCCAGAAAATATATTCCAACCCGGTCGCCCCCTCTCACGATATCGTCAATATTCACAGAGTGATTGCGTAACATAGCAACAGCCATATTGCCAATATCATTTTCAGGCAATCTCGTTACAAAATGCACATCCATACCGTAGTTTGCCAACGAAACGGCTACATTGGCTTCGCCCCCTCCGAATGTTGCATCAAAGCTATGCGCTTGCGAAAATCGCAGGTAATCAGGTGTTGCAAGACGCAGCATGATTTCACCAAATGTAATTACTTTCATATTTGCAATGTATTAAAAATCATTGAGTGTAATTAGTTATGTTCCACACGCCGGTTGTAATGTTTGATCTGAATAAAGACCAAAGGTCTGTCAAATTTAAAGTGAAATACCTCTTTTCCAGGGAATGAAGTCATCCTGACTCAACTGCATAGCGCGGGTTGTTGCCCTCCCACTTGCCACCTCAATCAAATACTCCAATATCTCCTCCCCCTTCTGCTCAATAGTATCTGTGCCTGTAACAATTGAACCGGTGTCAATATCGATAATATCCGGCATACGTTCAAATAGGACTGAATTGCTTGAAATTTTAATGGTAGGCGCAACCGGATTGCCGGTAGGTGTTCCCAGCCCGGTTGAAAATAAGATCATGTTAGCCCCTGAGCCTGCCAGCGCCGTGGTTGATTCCACATCATTCCCGGGGGTGCATAACAGATTTAGTCCTTGTGTAGTCGCCTGTTCCGTATAATCAAGTACCGCCGTTACCGGTGAGGTCCCTCCTTTTCTGGCAGCCCCAGCTGATTTCATGGCGTCTGTTATTAATCCATCTTTAATATTGCCCGGCGATGGATTTGCTTCGAATCCGGCGCCTGATTCCAGGGCTAACCGGCCATACGTTTTCATTAAACCTAAAAATTTTTCTGCAACCTTTTTACTTACACACCGGTTGATCAGTTCCTGCTCTACTCCATGCAATTCCGGAAATTCAGACAGCAGCACTTTTCCTCCCAATGCAACCACTAAATCGGATGCGTATCCGATGGAAGGATTAGCAGAAATACCCGAAAAACCATCTGAACCTCCGCACTCCACTCCAATCACAAGCTTACTTAACGGGGCAAGCGTGCGATGTGTTTTGTCCGCTTCTATCAGGCCTCTAAATGTCTTTTTTACAACTTCTTCAATGAAATTTGTCTCCGAATTATATTGTTGTTGCCCAAGTATATACAGCGGTTTATTATCTGCTCCATACTTTTGCAAATACAATTCAAGATTCCGTACTTCCGCATTTTGACACCCCAGGCTTAAAACCGTAGCTCCGGCCACATTCGGGTTTGCAATGTATCCGGCAAGTAAAGCACATAATGCTTCCGCATCCCGGCGGCTACCACCACATCCGGCGTCATGGGTAAGAAATTTAATACCGTCAACATGGGGAAACACCTTATTTTTGTGATCATTAATTCCTGACTGTTCCAATAAGGCGTTATCGATTTCTGAAACCGGTGCACCCCCCTGATATAGATCAATTAAAGGTTGAATGTTCAGTTTGCTTTTGGAATAATTGCGGTCGTATCCCAACTCCTTTTCCAGAACTTCCCGGATCACCTCAATATTCCGGTTTTCACAAAACACAAGTGGAATCACGAGCCAGTAATTGGCTGTACCCACACTACCTCCGTGCCGATGGTAGCCCAAAAAAGTTTTATCCTTCCATTTAGCTATGTCAGGAGCGATCCATGTTTCACTAACCTCCTGGTATGCAACATCTTGTGCATAGTGTACTATATTTCGTGTGGTAATTGCCTGTCCGCAGGCAATGTCCTCAATTGCTTTTCCTATGCCTGATCCATACATAATTATGATATCACCGGTATGTAAATCCCGGCCAACAAATTTATGTTTTGCAGCAATATCCTGCGTTATATTTACATTTTGTCCGGACCATGAAATGATTTCGCCAGCTTTAAGGTCTTGCAACGCTACGAGCACATTGTCATCAGGATGTACTTTCAAAACGTTTTGCATGGTTGTATTCTATTCTTCGGGCAAGTTAGCAGTAAAAATCCTTATCCAAATATCCCATAAATGATTAAAACGATGATTAATCCTGTCAATCCGTAAAAAAGCATTGACATCGCCTGGCTGCGCAAAGTGGTTTTCACATCCATATCCGAAAACTGAGCTACAACCCAGAAATTGAGTATGGGCTGACTCCAAGCCGATACCTGTTTAATCGGTAAGGTGTTCTTTCCCGTTACGAATATCTACAACCTGGGATAAATATTCAAAAAGTACAAATTCATCAGTCTTGCAATGATAACGTATCGCCATATACATCTCTCAGCCGTTTAAGCTCCCCTTCTAATTCATGTTGGATCGCGGCATACGCAACATCACCAAACAAATTATTCATCTCATCCGGGTCAATTTCCAGATCAAACAATTCCCATGCATCAATGTCATTATAAAAATGAATGAGTTTGTACTTTTCTGTGCGTACGCCATAGTGCCTTTTTACATAATGCCAGCCATGTGGATACTCGTAGTAATGATAGTAAAGTGATTTTCTCCAGTTGTCGTTCTCTCCATTCACCAGTTTGCGCCACGACAGTCCCTGCATTTCATCCGGAATTTCTACACCAGCATAATCCAGAAATGTTGGCGCCAGATCCAGATTCAACACCATCTCATCAATCTCTCTTCTACCCAGTACTTCGCCTGGTATTCTTACGATCAAAGGAGTTCGCAGCGACTCCTCGTACATAAACCGTTTGTCATACCAGCCATGCTCCCCCAGGTAAAACCCCTGATCTGAAGTATATACTACAATGGTGCTGTCTGCCTGGTTGTTCTCATCCAGCCAATCAAGTATTTGTCCCACACTTTCATCCACCGAAGCAATACTGCGTAAGTAATCCTGCATATACCGTTGGTACTTCCATTCCAGTAATTCCTTACCAGTCAAATTTGCTTCCATAAATTTCTTTCCAACTTCGTCGTAATTGGCATTCCACAATTTCCGTTGTTCAGGAGTTAGCCGAGACAATTGCTTATCCATTGCATCTATTGGAACACGCCAATTCACCGGGCCTCCACCGGTACCAGTCTCTTCTTCGAGGTATTTGGCCCGTAATTTTAAATCCGTTGACAAAAACATGTCCTCAATTCGCATATCTTGCTCACGTGCCGCCATGGAACGTGTACTGTAGTCGTCAAAAAATGTGGAAGGAAGAGGAATTTCTTCATTCTTAAAAAGTTCGAAATATTTTGGCTCGGGCATCCAGTTGCGGTGTGGCGCCTTATGGTGTACAAGCATAACGAAAGGTTTGCCGTCTCCCCGCTTTTCCAACTGGCTAAGTGCAAGCTCAGTGATAACAGAGGTGGTATAACCTTCTAAAATCAGCGTATCACCATTCTCAACCATTCTGGGATTATAATAAGATCCCTGTCCGATTAGAATATTATAGTGATCAAATCCCTGCGGTTCAGACTTCAGGTGCCATTTACCAATCAATGACGTATGGTAGCCAGACTTGCGGAGCAGTTTTATCCAGGTAAGCTGATCACCGTCAAACCGATCGCGGTTGTCACGCAATCCGTTCAGGTGACTGTACTTACCTGTAAGCATTGTTGCCCGGCTGGGTGCACAGATGGAATTAGTCACAAAGCTATTGCGAAAAAGTACCCCTTCTTCTGCCAACCTGTCAATGTTTGGTGTACTAATAAGTTCATGGGTATAAGCGCTGATGGCCCGCTGTGCATGATCATCACTCATGATGAATATAATATTAGGTCTGTATTGCGCTTGTTCCTGTTTTTGGGGACGGTCACAGCCTATTAATACGATCAACGATATTGCGGTGATTTTAAATAATTTGCTCATATACAAAACATTTTTATGGATTTACTCATTTAAATTGACAATTTAGTCATTAATTTATTTTCTCCCACAGTAATTTATAGAATGGAAAACATACGCTCCATGTTAGATACAAGTCAGGATGAAATTCAAAAAATATTTAAAATACAGCAGCAAAGGCAATATGATATCGGAAGATCTACAGCTGCAGAACGAATAGCTAAATTGAAGCGATTTCATCAGGCTATCACCGATAATACTTCACAAATCAGGCAGGCACTGTACGACGACTTCAGAAAACACCCAAGTGAAACCGATCTGACTGAGATATATTGCATTACAGGAGAATTAAAACATGCCATAAGGCATCTCAAAAAATGGATGAGGCCTAAAAGAGTGGCTACTCCTATCGCCCTTTTAGGATCAGGTTCATATATACACTATGAGCCAAAAGGAGTGGTACTTATCATTGCTCCCTGGAATTTCCCGCTAAATCTTACATTAGGACCCCTGGTATCTGCAATTGCAGCTGGCAACTGTGCGATGGTAAAACCTTCGGAACTTACTCTACACACCTCACACATCATGAAAAAAATGATCGAATCACTGTTCAGCCCTGATGAAATTGCCATTGTGGAAGGGGGCGTGGATACATCGCAGACCCTGCTAACATTGCCATTCAATCATATCTTTTTTACAGGTTCACCTGCTATTGGCAAAATAGTGATGAAGGCTGCATCAAAGCACCTTGCGTCCGTAACGCTCGAACTTGGTGGTAAATCACCTACGATCGTAGATGAAACTGCATCGGTTTCAACAGCAGCACGCCGTATTGCCTGGGGAAAATTTGTCAATAACGGGCAAACATGTATTGCTCCGGATTATCTGTTTGTACATAATAAAATTAAAGATGCATTTACTGAACAGTTACAGAAAACCCTTGAAGAATTGTACAGTACAGAACCGGAAAAATCAGAATCCTATTGCAGGATGGTAAACAACCGCCATTTTAGCCGCGTTAAATCATATGTGGATGAAGCCGTATCAAATGGCGCAAAAATAATCTCAGGGGGTATTTTTGAAAATAATCAAAACTATATAGCCCCAACACTCCTCACCGATGTCAAACCTGATTCAGCACTCATGCAGGAAGAAATATTCGGGCCCGTATTGCCCATAAATACCTACGAAGATCTGGATGAACCACTTAAGGTTATCCGGTCACGAGAAATACCACTTGCCTTATACATATATAGTAACAGCCGCAAAAATATTAAAAAGATTATACGGGATACACGTGCCGGTGGTACGGTTATAAATCATTCTGTGGTACACTTTTATCAAAACAATCTCCCTTTCGGCGGGTCAAATAATAGCGGAATTGGTAAGAGTCACGGTTTTTTTGGTTTTCAGGCATTTTCAAATGCCCGCGGAATCATGAAGCAAGAACTCCCTTTCAGTGGTATTGACTTAATGATGCCGCCCTATACCGAACTGAAAAAGAAACTTATTAATTTCTCGATAAAATGGTTTTGAGAATATAGACTAAGACAATGTATGCATTTATAGATTCTTTGCACCTTTATTTCATTTTAATTCTGTAAGCGGTCACTTCTGTCCTTCTTTACAAAGGAGTATATACACCGAACATAAATAATTGCAAGTAACTATGATCTTTTTACCCTATTATATGATCATTTAAATTCATGATTTTAGCTATTGTTAGCGATCTTAGTACTTGTTTATAATGCCAGTATGAAAATATTGATCAGACTTATCATATTCTCTTCTGTTTTGACATCCTTCAGTTTGTTTGCACAGGTAAATTTTGAATCATCCAACATTCCGATCGTGGTAATTGATACGCAGGGAAAAACCATTGTTGATGAGCCAAAGATCACAGCCACCATGGGAATCATTGACAATGGGCCGGGTCTCCGGAATTCCATTAGCGACAGTTTTAATGATTATGACGGATTCATCGGTATTGAATATCGCGGCTCATCCTCACAATTTCTGTTTCCTAAAAAGTCATTCGGTATCGAAACGAGGGATGAATTTGGAGAGAATTTGAATGTTTCAGTACTTGGGATGCCTGAAGAAAACGACTGGGTGCTTTATGGACCCTACAGCGATAAGTCAATGATACGTAATCTACTGACTTTCGAACTGGGTAGAAGCCTCGGAAGATATGCATCCAGAACAAGGCTCGTGGAGCTTGTGTTAAATGATGAATACTGGGGTGTGTATGTGTATATGGAAAAGGTTAAGCGTGATAAAAACCGCGTCGATATAAGTAAACTGACTGAAGATGAGGTAAGTGGTGATGATCTGACCGGCGGTTACATTATCAAAATTGATAAATTCGACGGAAGCAATAGCGGTGGAGGATGGGCTTCGCCTTACCCTCCAGTAGGCAGGCAAAGAAATGAACAGGTGATCTTTTTTCAGTTTGACTATCCGAAAACCCGGAATATTGTGGATGCGCAACGGGAATATATTAAAAAATATGTGACGGATTTCGAAAATGCCTTATATGGTCCGGATTTCAGAGACCCTGAACTAGGATATAAACAATATATTAATTTAGATTCATTTGTAGATTTCCTCATTATGATGGAAGTCACGCGAAATGTGGACGCCTACCGTCTAAGTTCTTTTTTTTATAAAGATAAAAACAGCAATGGTGGTAAAATTACATTGGGGCCCATATGGGATTTTAACCTGGCATTTGGCAATGCCAACTACTGCAATGGGTGGCTCACCAACGGATGGGCATGGGATTTTAACTCAATTTGTCCAGGCGATTTCTGGCTCAACCCATTTTGGTGGGACCGGCTGATGGAAGATGAGGCCTTCACTTCCCGGCTCATTAGCCGGTGGACAGGACTTCGTTCAGGTCCTTTTAAAACAGAAACGATTATCAATTACATTGATTCGGTTGCGAGCGTGCTTGATGAAGCGCAACAACGTAATTACGAGCGGTGGAATATATTGGGTCAACCTATCTGGCCAAATTACTTTATAGGTATCACCTATATTTCTGAAATCGAACATTTGAAAAACTGGGTTATCAATAGAATGGAATGGCTTGACACCAACTTACTTCTAACAACCAGCATTTCGAAAACCGGATACGAGGTAGTCCGGCCGGTCATAAAACCAAATCCTTTTTCAGACCATATCTCGTTTGAATTATCTGAAAATTTTAGTATTCATTTTTTTAATGCACATGGCCAGGAAATCTTCCGAACCAATCAAGTCAATGGTAATTTTGTTTGGAAGGGCCAGAATGCTAACGGCACCCCCCTTCCTGCGGGATTGTATTTTTACAACCTGTTTACAAAAAATAACCAAATAAATGGTCGTATCATAAAACGCTAACGCAACACATTTCCGTATTATTTTTCCTGCATTAGGACAATTATTCCCATTTTGGTACTTATCTGAATGTGTAATGTTCGTAAACAAGCTGAAAACACCTATTTCGGCTTTTGGCCCGGCTTTGGCTTTATATACTGTAGAAGTTATTTAAGAAATCCAACCCGATTAATTGTTTGTGGGGTTGTGGGTTGGATAGCCAGAGCGTGGGTAATTAAAAAATCCTTTTTTGCGCTCTGGTTTTTTTATAAGCGAATTTAGCTAAACTCAGGAACGCTGAAGCTGAAAATTTTGACAACCGATCATTCCGGTAAATAGAATTGCGAAATGACAGAAGTCACCCGTTTTTGCTTTAATTCTGTTTTAACAAATGTATCCTTAAAGATTCCAACCGGCATCTTAAGTCATTTGAATGCGGAATGAATTTTAACGCTAATATCAGAAAGTTCTTCCTGAGTAGGAGATAGTTTTGGCCTGGTAAAATTTAAGTCATCCATGGTACTTATGGGCACTAAATGGATGTGAGCATGCGGTACCTCAAGGCCAATTACAGCCACCCCGATCCTGTTACATTCAACAACTGATTTAATAGCCCTGGCTACTCGTTTACAAAATATATGTAATCCGGCAAGCAGGTTATCATCAAGGTCAAATATATAATCAATCTCATTTTTGGGCACAACCAGGGTATGCCCCAATACGAGCGGATTAATATCCAGAAAGGCTAAATAGTCTTCGTCTTCAGCCACAATATGGCCGGGAATCTCCCTGTTTATGATTTTTGTAAATATGGATGCCATCAGATTTCAATATTAATAATTTTAAATTCGATTTTACCTCCTGGTGTTGATATTTGGGCTTTATCTCCCTTCTTTTTACCAAGTAACCCGCTTCCAATAGGTGATTGTACCGAAATTTTCCCGGCTTTCAGATCAGCTTCTTCTTCTGCAACAAGTGTATAAGTTATCGTAGCGCTGTTTTGCATATTTTTAATGGTAACTTTTGATAATATCGATACTTTCGAGGTATCGATGGATGTTTCATCGATTACACGTGCGTTTCCTACAATATGATTAAGTTTGGCGATTCTGGCTTCCAGGTGACCCTGTGCATCTTTTGCCGCATCATATTCTGCATTTTCACTTAGATCACCTTTATCACGAGCATCGGCGATTTGTCTTGCAATCTCTGCTCTACCTTTGGACTGAAGCTCACGAAGCTCGTTTTTGATCCTGTCCAATCCTTCCTTTGTGTAGTACGACACCTTAGCCATAATCAACAGTGCTATGCTTAGAAATAAAAAACGGTTCATGAGATATGAAACCGTCAGATTTTAAACCGCATTATATTATTAGCGGATTGCAAAAGTAAAGTGAATTTTCTGATGTTCAAAATACTTAACCCACCAATTCCGGTATAAGGGATAAAACTTTTTCCTGGATTTCTCTATCAAATTTAGTCAGGTAAAGCGATTTGGCTTGCGATAATTGCTCGATCGTCAGTCCCTCTGCGCCTCGAAAATCCGCTTTATAAAGGTTGGCATTTTTAAACTCGGCGCCGGTCAAATGACAGTTTCTCATGTCTGCCTCCATTAAATAAGCATTTTCAAAGTTTGCTTTTATTAAAAATGTGTTCTTGAAATATGCCTTGATCAGATATGAATCCTTGAAGTTGGCACCACTGGCAAAAGCTCCTTCAAAAGTAGCATTATTCAGGTTTGAATTTTCGAAATTAGTCTGGTTCAACCTTGTGTCGCTCAAATCTGCTCCCGTCAATACAGCACTTGAAATATTCGCTAAATTCATATTGGATCCTTTCAAGCATATTTCGGATAAATTCGTTTTCGATAGATAACAATTAACAAGGTTGATCTCGTATATCTTGCTCCTGTTAAGCCTTTTAATGTTTCCAACGGTACGGAAGGCTGCCTCCTCTGACTCCCACATCCGGAAATCGTCAATTTCATCTTTGTATGATCTTATCAGTTGCCTTGTGCGTCCTCTATCATTCAGCCAGTAGATTAGAATACCAATGATAGCTATGTCGAAAATCATTCCGTGGGCCTCCTGAAGTATACCACTTAAAAAATTGTGATCAGCCGATATATAAAATGGCAAACTTACAGTTACCACCAGCCCTAATACAACCCCGAGTACAATGGTGTTTGTAAGAATAGGTTTTTCTAAAATATTTTCAATCCGTTTTCCGAAATTCAGTTTCAAATCATCAAATATTCAACATGAAACAAATAAACAAGGTTAAGTTAATAAATTCAACTTAAGTTCGCTATAATTTTCTTGCTCAAAACTTTACTGATCTTCTCGTAAGACTCGTAAGACCATCCGCCAACATGAGGAGTTAACAGTGTTTTATCAGAACCAATAAGATATTCAAAACAACGATTTTGTTCAATATTTAGCATTTCAAGCTTTTCACATTCGAGCACATCAAGTGCAGCACCCATTAATTTACCACTCTTCAATCCATAAACAACCGATTTCATTGGAACAACCTCGCCACGCGATGTATTTAGTAAAAAGAAACATTTTTTAAACCTGTCGATATACGGCTCATCCACCATCCAACGGGTTTCATCCGTCAGGGGTACATGTAAACTCAGTATATCAGCCTGATCAAATACTTCATCCATACTTACCGCCCTGCATTTAACATTCCCAAATCCTGTTTTGTATTTATCGAAAGCAATCACCCGGCATCCGAACCCCTGCAGTCGTGTTGCAAACGCACTTCCCATATTTCCATATCCAACTATTCCGACAATTTTGCCCTGCAGTTCATAACCCCTGTTATTTTCTCTCTCCCAGATCTTAGCCCGTACCTGTCTGTCAGCCACATGGATTTTGTTCATCAATGCAAGCAACATACCTACGGTATGATCACCCACAGCATCGCGGTTTGCCTCGGGAGAATTTACAATTATTATGTTTTTTGACCGGATACAATCCACGTCTAATATATCGAGGCCCGATCCGGCTCGTGCAATAATTTTGAGGCATTTTCCTTTTTCAATGATTTTGCAGTCAATTCTTGTTTTACCTCGTACAACAAGAATCTCATATGCCTCTACTACCTTTAAGATTTCTTCCCTTGTAATATTGGGCATGTAATCAACAATAACTCCTTCATTCTCCAGATTTTTAATAATAACCTCCTGAATGCTATCAATAATCAAACACCGGTACATCTGTCTTGAATTATTATTAAATATTTTAGGTATAGAGAAAATGAATAATGGTGAAATAAATGCCGAGACCTACCAGGTCATTGGCTGTTGTGATAAAAGGGCCCGAAGCAAGTGCCGGGTTTATCCCTGCTTTCTCCAGAATAAGCGGAATTAATGTACCAAGAAAGGATGCGATTACTACTACGGAAAATAACGCCACTGAAACCACCATTGAAAGCTGAAGATCTCTGTCATTGATAATCATCACAAATACAAACACCAGGATCGCAAGTAATATGCCATTCAATATAGCAACCTGAAATACCTTAATCATTTTATGAAAAAGGTCTTCATCAAATGCTGAAGGATTAGCCAGGCTTTGCACGACTAATGTAGAAGACTGGATCCCAACATTTCCACCGGTAGCTGTGATAAGCGGTATAAAAAATGCGATAGCTGCAATCTGCCGGATATCGGCCTCGAAAATCCCGATAAATCGCGCGCCGAGCAAACCTCCTGCCAGTCCGATGATCAACCAGGGTAGCCTTGCCCGCGACAACATCCATATACTGTCATCTTCTTCTACATCCTCAGAAATTCCCGACATAAGTTGTCTTTCCTCTTCGGCCTGCTCCGTGATTACATCAACAATGTCGTCAATAGTGATTCTTCCAAGCAATTGTCCCTGAACATTAAGTACAGGCACGGCTTCCAGGTCATACTTTGCCATTAAAGCTGCAACCTCTTCTTCGGGCATGTAGGTAGGTACCGATTTGATACCTTCTTCGTAGATATTGCTTATTTTACGCGTATCGGTTGTAAGAATGATCTCTTTCAGTGAAACCCGTCCTAATAAAACATCCTGGTCATCGACGACATATACCGAATATATCTTCTGAACATTTTCGGCCTGTCTTCTTATTTCTTCAATGGTTTGAATCACTGTCCAGTTTATATTTGCCTTTATAAGCTCTTTGGCCATTAATCCACCTGCACAGTCTTCGTCGTAACGTAGCAGGTCCAGAATGTTCTTTACTTTTTCTTCGTTTTTAATATGTGGAATAACCTCTTCCCTGGCTTTTGCCGGTAGTTCATTTAGTATATCTACTGCATCATCAGAATCCAGATGATCCAGATACCTTGCGATTTCTTCAGGGCTGAATATTTTCAGAAATTTTATTCGGATTTCGGTATCAAGGTCATTAATAACATCAGCACATAACTCTTCATCAAGCTGATTGAGTATAAACTTCGAATTTTCTGCATCAAACTCTTCGAGTAATTCCGACACATCGGTGTGATTGGCGTCCTGGAGGCTTTCTTTTATAAACGCATTATCGTTGCGCTCCACAGCCTCTTTTAACGTCTGAAGATAGTTCTTGCTTAATTGAAATTGTGTTATTTGTTCCACGCCTGTTGTATTTTGCCGGTCAGGTAAACAAAGTCATCTACATGCAGTGCTTCTGCCCTTTTGTCAAGTAATGGATCATCGTTTACTACGTTGGGCAAATTTATTGGTTTTAAGGCGTTACGCAATGTTTTTCTCCTGTTTTGAAACCCTTGTTTTACAATTCTAAAGAAAAGGTTTTCGTCACAGTCCAAATGTTTTATACGATTACGTTTCATTCTAATTACCGCTGACTCCACTTTAGGAGGAGGATAAAACGAATCAGGCTTTACAGTAAATAAATATTCCATATCAAAATAAGCCTGAAGCAACACACTTAATTTTCCATATATTTTTGAGCCCGGACCTGTAGTGATGCGTTGTGCTACCTCCTTCTGGATCATACACACTACCTGAAGTACCTTATCACGGTTATCGAGTATTTTAAAAAATATTTGAGAAGAAATATTATAGGGTAGATTTCCGATTACCGAAAACGACTGATCAAATAATGCATCGATATTCAGTTTCAGAAAGTCCCCTTCAATAATCCGGTCGGAGAGTTTAGGATAATTTTCTATAAGAAAAGCAACAGCATCCCTGTCCAGTTCCACTACTTTCAGATTTACAGGTTTGTCCAATAGCAAGCTTGTCAATACACCTGTACCGGGTCCGATCTCTACAACAGGGGCATTAGGGCTGGTTATCTCCAATGCATTCACAATATCAGCTGCGATTTGTCGGTTGGTAAGAAAATGCTGTCCCAGGAATTTTTTTGGTCTTACCCTCATGTCAGCTCTTATGCTTAAAAGAATTAAATTGCACCTCAAATAATAAGGTATTATTTATGGATTCCAATATATCCGGAAAGATAGGAGGCAATAAGCCTGTAATTGGCATTACGATTGGGGATATTAATGGCATAGGACCCGAAATAATCATAAAATCACTACTTGACAACAGGGTTCTGAATCATCTGATACCTGTAATTTACGGATCTACCAAAACGCTCTCATATTACAGAAAATCATTGGATCTCTACGATTTTAATTTTACTCCTGTAAAAGATGATGGCATATATAGTTCTAAAAGAGTAAATGTAGTCAATTGCTGGGAGGATGTGGTAGAAATAAAGACAGGTGAAGTAACAATTGCGGCCGGCGAGTGCTCACGGGTGGCGCTTGAAAAAGTAGCCGAAGCACTTAAACAACATGTAATTGACGCAGTTGTTACTGCCCCGATTAATAAATCAAATATATATTCAGATAAATTTCAATTCAAAGGCCAGACGGAATTTTTTGACTCAAAATTCGGACAGGGCAACAGCATGATGATGATGGTGAGTGAAAATCTTAAAATAGGTTTAGTAACTGACCATATTCCTCTGAGTGAAGTTGCCGGAGCAATCACAGAAAACAGGCTGGCATTGAAACTAAGTAAATTCGAGCAATCTTTAAAGCTTGATTTCGGCATAAGTAAGCCTAAAATCGCCGTACTGGGTCTGAATCCGCATGCCGGCGAAGAAGGATTGATTGGAAGCGAAGAAAAAGATATTTTAATACCGGTAATTAAAGACTTTAAAAATAAGGGTAAACTTGTCTATGGACCATATCCATCTGATGGTTTCTTTGGAAACATGCAATTCAAACAATATGATGGAATTTTATGCATGTATCACGACCAGGGTTTGATTCCATTCAAGAGCCTTTCTTTCGATACAGGGGTAAATTTTACTGCTGGAATCAACATTGTGCGAACAAGTCCTGACCATGGTACGGCTAACTCAATAGCTGGAAAAAACCTGGCTTCCGAAAAATCCATGCGCGAAGCACTGTTTCTGGCCTGCGATATTGTGAAAAAGCGTAAAGAAGAACTCGTCCAAAAAGTAACAGATTTCTCTTAAAGAGATCACTTTTTTTCAATAATTCCATAGTTATTATTAGCTTTGCGCACTTTATCTGGTGGTAAGTAGTGGAAGCATTAAAAAAATACAAAATTGATTTATACAATCTTTCACAAGGAGAGCGTGAATATAATTTTGAATTTACCGATGACCTTTTCACTCATTATGGAAACAGCATAATTAAGAAAGGTTCCGGAAATATAAAAATAACGACTACGAAGTCAGAAACGTTACTTGAACTTGGTTTTACTATTACAGGAAATATTGAACTTGTTTGCGACCGAAGCCTTGATCTTTTCAATTTCCCGATCAGCATTCGTAAAAAACTAATCATGAAATTCGGGGATGAGGAGGATGCAGGATACACCGGTACTGACATAACGTATATTCCATTGAAATCGGAATCGATAAATGTAGGGCAGTTAATTTACGAGTTTGTGGGACTGGAAGTTCCCATAAGAAAATTACATCCCAGGTATGCAGATCAAGTTGACGCTAATAGCGATGATGAACTTATTTACTCCTCGTCACAAACAGCGGAAGAGCGTGAAAAGAGCGTAGAGAAAATTGACCCCAGGTGGGACAAATTACAACAGTTACTAAGTGATAATAAAAAAATATAAAAATGGCACATCCAAAACGTAAAACGTCAAAGTCGAGACGAGATAAAAGGAGAACACATTATAAAAGTTTAGCTCCCAATCTTGTGATATGCCCGACCACAGGTGAAGCACATCTTCCACACAGAGCATTCTGGCATGAAGGCAAACTATACTACAAGGGAAAGGTAATAATGGAAAAGGAAGTACTTGTATAATATTAATAGTAATAAATTACGCTCCTGGGGGTGAAAAAATTGTTGACTACAATAATTCCTTTCCAAACTTCAGATTTAATTGAAGTTAAAGTTGAAGACAGACTTGCAACTATCAATTCATTAGACCTGGTCAGTGCTACCTTCCGACTCCAAAATTATTCACACATTTTGATCCCATTTCATTCGTTTTCACTTAATATCATAACAAATCTATGAGTAAGATCAGAGCAATGATCACCGGTGTAGGTGGTTATGTACCAGATTATGTCCTGACAAACCATGAGTTGGAAACTATGATTGATACTAGCGACGAATGGATTACTACACGAACAGGTATTGAAGAACGCCGGATTTTAAAAGGCGAGGGAAAAGGCACCTCTGTAATGGCCATAGAAGCGGTAAAGGAACTACTGGTTAAAACGAGTACAAATCCTGAAGAAATCGATTTGTTGATTTGTGCCACAGTGACCCCTGATAGGGTTTTTCCTGCAACCGCCAACATAATTGCCACTAACGTGGGAGCTGTAAATGCATTCGGTTTCGATGTGGAAGCGGCATGCTCCGGGTTTATTTATTCACTAAGTACAGGTTCGCAGTTTATCGAAACCGGTAAGTATAAAAAGGTGATTATAGTTGGCGCTGATAAAATGAGCTCCATTATCAACTATACGGACCGTACCACATGCATTCTTTTTGGCGATGGTGCCGGAGCCGTTCTGCTCGAACCCACCAATGAAGAATACGGTATTATGGATTTTATTCATAAATCTGACGGATCCGGTGTTGAATACCTTCATATGAAATCCGGAGGAAGCCAGAGCCCTGCCTCACACAGAACTGTGGATGCTAAAGAGCATTTTGTGTTTCAGGAAGGTGTAGCTGTATTCAAGTTTGCTGTTACCAATATGGCTGATTATGCCGCTGAAGTGATGAAGCGCAACAACCTAACTGCCAATGATATAGCATGGCTGGTACCCCATCAGGCCAATAAACGAATACTCGATGCCACTGCACGGCGCATGGGCATCGAAGATAATAAAGTGATGATGAACATTCAAAAGTACGGAAATACAACAGGAGGCACCATTCCATTATGCTTATGGGACTTTGAATCGAAGCTAAAAAAAGGCGATAATATCATCTTGGCTGCATTTGGAGGTGGATTCACTTGGGGTTCGGTGTATATTAAATGGGCCTATGATGGCAAATAAATAAGTATTCACTAAATTAGAATTAAATTAAGTATTAACAGTGGCTACAACAGCAGATTTCAGAAATGGTCTTTGTATTGAATACAACAATGACCTCTATACAATCGTGGAGTTCCAACATGTGAAGCCAGGAAAGGGACCGGCTTTTGTCCGGACCAAACTTAAGAACCTGAAATCAGGCAGAGTGATCGAAAACACCTTTTCGGCAGGTCATAAAATAACCACTGCGAGGGTTGAAAGAAGGCCACACCAGTTTTTATACAAAGATGATCTGGGCTACCATTTTATGGACAGCAACAATTACGAACAAATGAATATTCCGGAAGATCTAATAACCGGCCTGCAGTTTCTGAAAGATGGCCAGGATGTTGAAATACTTTATCATGCCGAAACGGAAACAGCCTTGAGTTGCGAACTTCCTGCACATGTAGAGCTTCTGGTTACATACACCGAACCAGGCCTGAGAGGCGATACCGCTACCAATGCTACTAAACAGGCCACACTGGAAACAGGTGCAGAAATACAGGTACCATTATTTATCGAACAGGATACCATGATAAGGGTAGATACCCGTGACAATAGCTATGTTGAGAGAGTTAAATAAAAAAAAAGCATACCCGGATTATGAAAACTAAAGAAATCAGGGACCTGATAGACTTCATATCAAAATCAGGGCTCAATGAAGTAAATATTGAAACCGATGAACTAAAACTTTCGGTAAAAAGAAATGCTGACGTTCAAACACAAATCATTGGATCAGGGGCTGTAAATCCAGAAGTTGTACATGTCGATAATGCTAATCCATCCGTACCTTCCATTCCTGCTGCAAAACCGGAAGAGGATATTACTCCCGGCGAAGAGCAAACCAATAAATATGCTGAAATCAAGTCACCAATGATCGGTACATTTTATCGTTCGTCTAATCCGGAATCAGATTCATTCATAAAAGTGGGTGATACCGTCAGCAGCGGGCAAACCGTTTGTATAATCGAAGCGATGAAATTATTTAATGAAATTGAAGCTGAAATAAGCGGCACTATTATTAAGGTGCTTGTAGAAGACGCCTCGCCGGTAGAGTATGACCAGCCGCTATTCCTGGTTGATCCGGCTTAATTATTTCTTTCAACGTAAAATCCGCTTTCAACGTGTTTAAAAAGATTTTAATAGCCAATCGGGGTGAAATAGCCCTGAGAATTATCAGAACGTGTCGTGAAATGGACATAAAAACGGTGGCTGTATATTCAACCGCTGACCAGGATAGCCTGCACGTCAAGTTCGCTGATGAAGCTATTTGCATCGGCGCCCCGCCTAGCAAGGAATCGTATCTGAATATACCCAGTGTTATAACCGCTGCTGAAATCACAAATGCCGACGCCATTCATCCCGGTTACGGATTTCTGTCAGAAAATGCTGAATTTTCGCAAGTATGTGAAGATTACGACATTAAATTTATTGGGCCAAGCTCTGAAATGATTAATCAGATGGGCGATAAAATCACTGCCAAATCAACCATGATAAAAGCCGGTGTACCCACTATCCCAGGATCGGAAGAGCTCCTTGATTCGGTGAAAGAAGGTAAAATACAAGCCAAAAATGTCGGCTATCCGGTTATGATCAAAGCAACAGCCGGAGGCGGTGGTAAAGGCATGCGTATCATTGAAAAAGAAGAAGATTTTCAAAAACTATGGGATGACTGCCGGCAGGAATCACTTGCTGCTTTTGGTAATAATGGTATGTATATGGAAAAATACATCCTCGAACCCCGGCATGTTGAATTCCAGATCATGGGTGACAAGTATGGACGCGTTTGCCACTTGTCAGAAAGAGATTGTACCGTGCAACGCAGGCATCAGAAACTCTTGGAAGAAACACCTTCGCCTGTTATGACTACAAAATTGAGAGATAAAATGGGAGAAGCAGCCATTAAAGCCGGTAAAGCAATCGGGTATGAAGGAGCCGGTACGGTGGAATTTCTGGTTGATAAAAACACTGATTTCTATTTTATGGAAATGAACACGCGTATTCAGGTTGAGCATCCCATTACGGAAGAAGTAACTGATTTTGACCTGATCAAAGAACAGATTAAAGTGGCGGCAGGAATAGAAATATCGGGTATAAACTACTTCCCAAGAATGCATGCTATGGAATGCAGGATAAATGCTGAAGATCCTTCAAAAGGGTTCAGGCCCTGTCCCGGAAAAATCACCAACCTGCATCTTCCTGGCGGACTCGGGGTACGGGTAGATACACATGTGTATGCAGGTTATACCATCCCTCCCAATTATGATTCGATGATCGCCAAACTTATTGTAACAGGCCAAACCAGGGAAGAAGTTGTTGTGAGAATGAAGCGGGCACTGGAAGAGTTTGTCATAGAAGGTATCCCTACAACCATTCCGTTCCATATCAAACTAATGGAAAACAAAGTATTTAAATCAGGCAAATTTACAACCGCATTTTTAGATGATTTCGACTTCTCAGACCTGGCTAACTAACTACTAAAAGCCTGTCAGGGGTGACTCGCCGTCAAAAATGCCGCCCCAAATACTCCTGCACTGTCTCCTAACACCGGTTTTTTTATTATGGTATGAAAATTTGTATTGAAAACATACTTTTCTGTTTCTTTTACGCCTTCTGTATATAATATCCCGAGGTTGCCTACACCACCACCAATCACAATAATATCAGGATCTAAAATATTTACAATGCAGGAAAGGCCCAAACCAAAAAAGTGAATGAGCCTTTTCATTGTTTCGATTGCAACATGGTCAGTACCTTCTTCATATCTTTCAGCTATTTCTTTGAGTTTTCGTTTACTTCCTGTACTCTGTTCATAATATTTTTCGAGGGCACTTCCCGAAATCAATGTTTCCACACAACCGGTTTTGCCACAGTAGCAACTGCCACCACTGACATCCAGAAAATTGTGGCCCCATTCACCTGCAATTCCATGCCTGCCATTAATAACGTTACCATCCACCACCACGCCTCCGCCAACGCCAGTACCAATAATTACACCAAAAACTACTTTTGCATCAGGGCAGTATTTGGGTATGGCACCCATCTTTGTCTCTGCCAGAGCAAAACAGTTGGCGTCGTTAGCAATGATTACAGGTATGTGCAAAACGTCCTCAATATCTTTTTTAAAAGGCATACCATTCAGGATTATAGAATTGCTATTTTTTAACATGCCGGTGTCCGGATCAATGGAACCCGGGGTTCCCATACCCAACCGTTCAGGCCTGATTCCTGCCTTATCCGATGTCTGTTCTATCAGTGTTTTAATCTGCGACAAAACATGGTTATATCCCTTAGTAGCTTCGGTGGGAATTCTTTCGCGAATAATCACTCTGTGATCAGCCGCGGCATCAAGAACCACGCATTCCGCTTTGGTCCCGCCCAGATCTATACCCCATAGATATTCCATATTAAATCAACGATTTACGTATGTTTGGAAAGGTGAAAAATACAATAAATCCGAATAAATATATACCGGAACATTCCACCGGCTGAAACTTTCTAAAAGGAAGGTCCTGGCCACCATACCAATAAAAACAATAACGCCTACCGAACCTATCAGCATTAAAACCTTATGGCCGCGTCTATCATTAAAAAGTGCTTTCCCCTCATGCGTATACTGTCATTGTTTTTCACGCGCAGGAATATTATTTCCGGAACTTGTTTTCAATCGTAAGGACTCACGGTTATCTCCATGCAGTTTTATTCCTGACTGTTTTGCCGGAAATGAAGTGATTTATTTTTCCCATTCCTTTCAGCCATAAGATAGAATCATTATTTCTGGCAACCATTATCAGCTCATTTCCCTGAAAATTCAGTGATTTTATTCTTCTTGCATTTCCCTTCAATGAAAGGCCAATTTCATGATTAGAAAGTATTTGATAACCACTGGACTGCCAGGCAAGCATCGACCCCCGATCGGCAGAGTAACGGCCTTCCTGTATGGAAGATGCATAAAAATTGCCGACAGAAAGTATATCTGCAAATCCATCATCATTTAAATCTGAGACAAGAAAATCTTGTAAAAAGCTGATTTGCATGGCTGTGGGCAGTGGCTCAAAATGAAACCCACTACCATCATTGATAAATACCCCCGACCTCAATTCATGTATGGTCAATTTTCTGGCTCGTGAAAGACCATCACCCAAAATTTCCTTTAGGGAAGCTTCAGCGTAAGCCATATTTGTGGAAAACTTTTGACCGATTGACGGGATCTGCTTCTCCAAGACATCTCTTGAGACAAATATGGATTCCTCACCATTTGGGTTGAACGTCATGACAGGGTCCAGTCTCCCATTTTGATCGAAATCGTCGAGATATAAATTTAATGTCCGTCCCGGTGTGGTTTTGAGTTTGGAGTTGAGACCCAGGTTTCCAATCAGCAGATCTTGATCACCATCGCCATCATAGTCCACAGATTGAATAGTCTTCCACCAACCGGAGCTATTAGGTATTCTGTTTTCTTTAAACTCTTTTCCATCCGTGGATAAAATCAATACGTCCATCCATTCCCCTACTAACACCAGATCTTTTTCACCACTCCCTTTCAGGTCAATCCATGCCGCATCATTGATCATTCCCAGTGTACCATTATGAGGGAGGTATCGGGATACATCGATAAAGGATCTGCCTGCATCATTTTTTAATAAATAACTTTGTGGGGCGAGGCCGTAATTCCAGGGCACGACCAGGCTACCCAAAAAAAGATCTTCCCAGCCATCAGCGTCGAAATCGTGAATAGCGACACAGGACCCTGTTTGATAAACCCCCTCAAATACTCCGGGGAGTTTTGAGAATGACCCAGCACCGTCATTTAAATACAATCGAGGTTGACGATTTGGCGAATTACCCAGAAACTCATTACCGCCACTTACCACTATCAAGTCCATATCGCCGTCATTATCAAAATCAAAGAAGGCTGCATCCACATCCTCCTGCAATTTATCCTGAATCAGGGCTGGTTGTGCAGACAGTCTAAAACCTCCCTCATATTGCAAATAAATACGGCCCTCCTGATGTTTTGCACCACCAATATAGAAATCATCCCAACCATCGCCATTTATATCCGCTACAGCTAGGGCGGGACCTTCTGTAGAGTGCATATGCGGTATTAAAGGTTCCCGATTAAACTCTATGAATGTGTTTTCCTGATGAATATAATCTACACCCAGTTCCTCATTTGAAATCGAGGTAAAAAGCGTATACCCTAAATTTTTGTTCTTCCTGAATTTTAGCTCTTCCTTCTGAACCAACTTCATAAACTGATCGGCCTCTACATTAAAAAGGACCGTATCGCCTCCGCCAGGCCAAATTATACGCATCGAATCAATGGATTCGGCTTTTCCAAGTCCAATATGTATTCTCGGATCAACAGAAGACTTAAAGCCACGAACGGGGAACAACTCAAAAAACTGATATTCCTCCTGATAAAACACCTCAATCTTTGCTCCAATAGCTTTTGTATTGCTCCCTGCCCCCGCTAACTCCAATACCAGGAAATGGCGAGTGGTGTCACTGTTAATTTTGTTTTCTTTTATCACGGCCGGACCATCCAGGTTATTCAATATCAGATCAAGGTCACCGTCATTGTCCAGATCGCTATAAGCAATGCCGTTAGTAATTCGATCAGAGGCAACACCCCAATCCATCGATAAATCCTGGAAGGTCCAATCTTTATTATTTCGGAAAAAATAGTTTGAAACTTTACCACCCGGCATCTTTCTTATCAAAACCGAGTCAGGGATATCAGGATTGTTTTTTATACCCTTCCTTTCAATGAACTCCAGATAGTCCATATCGTTTGGTCGTCCTTGAATGCCATTGGAGATAAAGAGGTCTTTCCAGCCGTCGTTGTCAAAATCAGCAAACAACGGTGACCAACTCCAGTCCGAAGCATGCACTCCGGCCATCATGGCAATATCGGAGAATGTTCCATCTCCACGATTAAGCTGAAGCGTATTACGCCTGTATTGAGCCATATATCCGTAAGAAAGCTTCATACGGAAAATTTCCTTTGGATCGTCACCTACCGTACTTTTCCTTACCACTTCATCTTCCGGTAGCATATCCAGGGTAATGATATCAACAAAACCATCATTATTGAAGTCAGCCAGATCACTTCCCATCGACGATAGACTGGTGTAGTCAGCCATGTCAGAGAAGACTTCACTGAAAGTCCCATCCTGATTATTGAGGTACAAATAATCATTCTCCATAAAGTCGTTGGAGATAAAAATATCGGTGAAGCCATCCTTATTTATATCGCTTAGACCAATTCCCAATCCGTAGCCTATTTGTGACCGGTAGATGCCGGATGATGATGAGATATCGGTAAAATAATTATCATCGTTCCTGTATATTCTGTCTCCTGCAAGTGAATCAATCTCCAGCCGCAAAGTGGCGTCACCAAACGAGCGTTGGGTGTGAACGGAATGATTGAGGAGGTAAACATCCAGATCCCCATCATTGTCCATATCAAAAAAAGCAGCTTGTGTCGAAAAACCAACAAAGTCAAGATTATATTTTGCCGCCTCTTCTCTGAAAGTCATATCACCTTGATTAATATATAGCTCATTCTTTCCAGTCACCCCTTTATAGTCTCCTAACCTGCATAGATATATATCAAGTAGTCCATCTCCATTTACATCGGCCATCGACACTCCGGTTTTCCAACGTCCTGGAGACTTCACGCCTGCAGATTCAGAAATGTCCTTAAATTTCAATCCGCCTTGATTAAGAAATAAAGCGTTGTCACCCTCATTTGAAACCAGATAAATATCACTCAGACCATCATTATTGATATCTCCGACAGCCACACCTGCACCATCATAATAGTACAAGTAGTCTATGATGTTGAATTCCTCAGAGTTGCTCAACTTATTAGTGAAATCCAACCCTGTTTCTTCGACGGTCAGGTCGTTGAAAAGCTTCTCATTCGAGGAGGGTTGGCATGACAGGCTATATACGCTGATAAAAAGTAGATAAAGATATTTGTAAAAAGTTTGGTTCATCCCTTTCCTTGTTACTCGAAGGTTTTGCGAAATACCTGGGCATAATCATTGTTATTAACCACGATGATTCTATCCCCGGCCAGTGTCGATACTTTACGGATCTCTCGCACCTGCCTGTCCATTTTTAATCCTGATTCAACAATTGGCATCAGTCTGAAACCACCCTTTCCATCACCCAATAATAAGGAGCCATAACTGGCGTCATACCTTCCCATTTCAGGCTTTGAATCATACATATTACCACCAAACAGAATGTCAGGAATCTCATCACCGTTATAGTCTCCAACAGAAATGGCATAGGTATTGGAAAGTTGAACTTGCATCGGTAATTCGATTTTCGAAAAAGTGAGATCACCATTACTCATATAAACTGAAGTGGCCAGATCATAGGTTTTCAATAAAGTAGCATTCTTAAGTTCCTGTGGAGTGAATACATCGGTTATTTGCTGGTCACTATAGTCCTCGTAGCGTGGATACTTTTTGTTAATATGAGGCATTTGACCAGCCAGGTCATGCTTGAGTGGCAATGGATATAGTCTGTCATCTTCATATTGACAAATAATTTGCTCCGTAGTACCGTTTCTATCGAAGTCTTTCACATACATGTGCAAAGGTCTTTCCTCGGAAGCTTTGAACCGGCTATTTAAGCCGTGGTTTCCGGCAATGATATCTGGAAAACCATCTCCATTCAAATCGGCAGTTTCGACTACATTCCACCAACCATTAGAATTGGGAATAAGGCCATCAAAATATTCGAATTTACCATTTTCGTTTATGAATATCGAAATCGGCATCCATTCACCAACAACTACCAAATCCAGATCATTATCATTATCCAGATCGGTCCACTTGGCGTCGGTGATCATGCCAATATTCTGCAACTTGGGTGCGATATCCGATGCAATATTGGTGAAGACACCGGTTCCATCATTCTCCAGGATATATCCATTATTGGGCTCGCCATAAAAAAATGGCCTCAATCGAATTCCGACAAAAAGATCGATATCCCCATCCCCGTCGAAATCGGCAGGTTCGACTACTGAAGAGCTTTCAAATCTCTTTGCCGGAAGAGTTTGTCGGACCAGAGTGAACTCAAAATTTCCATGGCCGAAATATAGGCGATCATTCATTTCAGACGCTGATGGGTAGAACTCATTGCCTCCACTGGCAACATAAAGATCAAGGTTTCCATCGCCGTTAGCATCAAACAATGCACAGTCGACATCCTCAGAAATTTTGGTTCTGTCAAATACCTTCACTTCAACTTTTTCAAAATTCCCCTGTATAGTCTGACCATATACCTCTCCTCGGAATCCTGCCGCTCCACCAATAAACAGGTCGTCCAAACCATCGTTATTTATGTCTCCCAGGCACAAACAAGGTCCCTGGGATGAAAGCATCTGGAAAATAAGCTTGTCACGATTAAAATCCGTAAATTTATTTTCGGTATGTTTTGCTGGAAAACTGGTAGAATCCATCTCTACAAATAAGCTCAAACCCGGTACATTATCTATTGAGTTCGTTATTATTCCATCTGACTCATGCAGGATTAACTCCTGATCTGCCGCCACATCTAGCAGTTGGGTAACTTTGCCGGAAGGCCATATAACCTCAATGCTATCCACCCTGGAAATTTTGCCAATACCAATCAGGGGTCGATGGTCAATAGTGGATTGAAAACCCCGCGTGGGCAGATGCTCAATCATAAACTTATTGTCACCAGCAAATACTATTATCCGCGTACCAAGTGCATTGGTATTTTTCCCTTCGCCATGCAGGATAAATCTCAAATAATGGTTTTCAGGATAGAATTTCTCCGTCTGGTTTTCGAAAAGGAAAAAAGGCATATTGGTGTTATTGATGACAAGATCCAGATCCCCGTCATTGTCCAGGTCGCCATAGGCAGCACCATTTGAAAAACTCACCGCACTCAATCCAAGATCCTCGGACAAGTTTGTAAAAGTCAGGTCACCGTTATTTACATAACCATGATTAGAAACAGGCACACTTGGTATATAGCTGATAAGGGTTTCATAATCCACTCTCCCTCCAGCCGTAATTCTCGTGGAAACCTCATCCTGAGTGACAAACTGAAGGAAATCTTGATTTGTTAAATCCTGGTAAATTCCGTTAGCAACGAATATATCCTTCAATCCATCATTTTGAAAATCAAATATGAGGGCTGCCCAGCTCCAATCACTGGCTTCCACCCGTGCATATCGTCCGATTTCGCTAAACGTGTTATCCCCGTTGTTGTATTGGAGGGTATTTCGGGTAAACTGGTGCCAGTAGCCATTGATTACACTTTGTCTATACCGCTCCCAGGAATCGAAGGTAGTTACCGTTTTAATTCTTTCATTTTCATTTGGTAGCATATCAGTAACAAATATTTCCAGATATCCGTCGTTATTAAGGTCTGCCATATCAGCTCCCATAGATGCAGCACTAACGGATTTAATTTGTTCGATGAGTTTTTCATCAAAGCCACCCTTTTGATTGTTGATGTACAGATAATCCCGTTCAAAGAAGTCGTTAGAAATATAAATATCAAGCCAACCATCATTGTTTACATCACCTACAGTTACTCCCATACCAAATCCTATCTCACTACCATAGATTCCGGCTTCTTTACTTACATCTATAAACCTGCCTCCTTCATTTTTAAAGAGCTTATCCCCTCCGAGAAAGTCCCTTGTTGGTCGTTGATTGGCGGTAAGATTAAAACTTCCTATGGCCTTATAGGAATTGTTGAGAAGATACATGTCGAGGTCCCCATCTTTATCATAATCAAAAAAGGAGGAATGTATCGAAAATCCACGCTCAGCCAAACCATATTCTTCAGCCTTTTCATCAAAGGTGCCATCACCATTATTGATAAATAACTCATTTTGCTTATTGTCACCTTTTACCTCACCTGAGTTGCATACATAAATATCGGGCCAGCCGTCACCATTTACATCGGCCACAGTTACACCGGTGCTCCATGCATGTGTACCTCCGACGCCGGTAGTTTCGGTAACATCTTCAAATTCAAAATTACCCTTGTTAAGGTATAGCTTATTAGGTGCCATATTGGCCACCAAATAAATATCCAAAAGACCATCCTTATTAAAATCTATCAATCCTACTCCACCCCCATTATAATAATTCCGATACTTGAAAATGTTAAAGTCCGGGTCAAAAATCAAGTCATTGGAAAATTCAATATTGGAATGAGCCGGATCGATGAGCTTAAACAATCTTTCCTCCTTCTTTCCGCAGGAACTAACCATCAGTGCCAACAGCAGGTATTGAAACTTTAATTTTCTCATCGCCGGAATTAAGGATTTTTGAAATAGAATAGATCAGAATATAATGCCACCACAATTCTATCATTATTTATGAAAATGTCGATCATTCTGTTTCCATCTATTTTGTAGAGATGTTTTTTGCCGTCCTTCACCTGTGTAAAAGGCTCGTTACCGCCGTACCATTCCATGAGAATTGCAGTGAGCATCTCAAATAATTTGTCTGACTGTAAATGCTTATTCCATGGAGCCCATCCATAATAATAAAAGCTAGTATTGTACCTGTGTATAATCTTTCCTTCTTGCATATCCGGATAAAAGTTGAAGGCTATTGGGTTATCAAGACTATCTTTGAAAAAATACTGCACCGACATATTTTCAGGCCCCTCTTTGACAATTCCCTGTTTGTTTAATTTCCAGCAATGATCGTAGAACTCCTGTAATTCCATTCCCATGTAAACTCCAAGAAACAGCGAATCATATCTTACTCCTCTTGCCAATTCCTTTTCAATTGCTGAATTCAATTTGTCTGCTGATTCGCATCCTGAAATGGCAAAAAGTGTCATACTGATCAATAAAATCGACCAATTACTTCTCTCCATCATACTCAATCAAATAAAATTCCATATTATTTCTTGTAAATAACACAATCTTTTTCTTATCAATAATAATCTCTTCAATGTCACGAATATCACCATCAATTCTAATTCCACTCTTTATGGCAGGAACAAATTTAAAATCACCATTTTCCTGTCCCTGGAAAAGGGCTCCAAAACCGGCTTGATAAGTCCCCACCTCTGGTTTTGATTCAGAAAAATTACCACCCAAAATAATGTCCATATAGCCATCCCCGTTAAAGTCATCCATATAAATGGCGTAGGTTGGCGATAATTGGGCATGGATCGGCAATTCATGGAAAGTCAAAATCCCACCATTATTCATATAGATACCAGTAGCCAGGTTGTATGCCGAAAGCGTATGATCTTCGTTTCGTGGCTCCTGGGGGAAAACATCATCGGTTGTGGCCCATTTGTAATCATTAAATCTTGGGTATCGTTGTCTTATTGCTGGTAATTGCATGGATAGATCCTTCAACTGTACAAACGGATACCACTCGTCGCCACTATTCATCGAGATTATCTGTTCGAAGGTACCATTGTTATCGAAATCATTCACCAGAAGTCTTATGGGTGCTTCCATTGACGCCATAAAGCGAGAATTCAGGCCATGGTTGCCTACAATCAGTTCATCTTTCCCATCATTATTAATATCAGCTGCCTTAATAACGTTATACCAACCATTTGAATTTTCTAATTCCCATTGGTGGCTGACATCGTTTAACCGGCCATTTTTAATAGAAAATACGGTTATTGGCATCCAGCGGCCAACTACTACCAACTCCGGGCTATCATCATCATTTAAATCTGCCAGGGTGGCATCCGTCACCATCCCAATCCGATTTAAAGCGGGTGCCTTTTGATCTGTTACATTCTTATAGATACCAAACCCATTGTTCTCCAGTAAATAAGAATTAGCGGGGATTCCATAATAAAAAGGAACCGATCGTCCTCCAATAAATAAGTCCAGGTCTCCATCATTGTCCATGTCAAAAGGAACAACCACACTTGTCGACTCAAAGCCCTTGTCAGGTAATCTTTGTTCGGATTTATCAAATTTTCCTTTTCCGTTGCCAAAATACAATCGGTCGTTTAACCAAACGGAAAATGAACTAAACTCACTGCTACCTGATGTAACATAAAGATCGAGATTGCCATCCCCATTAGCATCGAAAAATTCGCAGTCCAGATCTTCACTTTGGTTATCCATTTCAAAACTTTTACTAGAAGAACGAAAAGTTCCCCCTTCTGCCTGTATGAAAAGTTTTCCTGATTGGCCAATGGCTCCTCCCACATAGAAATCATCCATCCCATCATTGTTGATATCTCCTTTGCAGACACAAGGGCCTTCTGTTGAATTCATATGAAACAAAAGACGATTCGTATTAAAATCGACATAATCGTTTTCAACATGCCGAAATGCCAGGGAATCATTTGTATAATGATTAAAAAGTTGAGGACCAGGTTTTGCAACTTCTGATTTGACCAATTGACCATCAGCTTCATTTAATTCCAAGAGTTGATTTATCCCTACATTAAACAAAGTAGTTATCCTGTCATTTGGCCAAATAACAATGAGGCTATCGATTACGTCATTCTCACCCAGGCCAAATACCATTTTGTAATCAACAGTAGATTCAAAACCCCGCATTGGGTTTTGTGCCTGGTAAATGATCTCATCACCGATGTACAGTCGAATTTTTGTACCAATAGCCATGGTATTTGCACCCTGCCCTTTTAGCTTCATTGCAAGGTAATTTCGTTCCGGCAGAACTTGTCTCGACCGATTTTCGTAAATCGTTGAGTGCATATTCACATTATTCACAACAATATCCAAATCTCCATCATTATCCAGATCACCATAAGCTGAGCCGCTCGAAAAAGTAGGCTCACCCATACCCCAGACATCGGCTTTATTTGTAAAAGTTAAATTCCCGTTGTTTTTGAATATATAATTAGGAATAGGTTCCGATGGCATCATATCGATCATATATTTGATCGCATTCTTATTTGTTTGAATAATACCTCGGACCCTGGCAGGATCAGCCATGAAGCTTAAGTAATCCAGGTCAAGGAGGTCCTTGTAAATACCATTGGAAACAAAAATGTCTTTTAGTCCATCATTGTCCATATCAAAAATTAATGCTGCCCAACTCCAGTCCGTAGCTTCGACTCCCGCGTATCTGCCGATCTCACTGAAAGTACCGTCGCCATTATTGAGCTGCAGTACATTACGTCCGAACTGGTTAAAATAGCCTTTACTTTGGGCACGCTTTTGTTCAATCCAGGTTTCAAAAAATGCCTTTGTTACCAGCCGGTCCCTCCTTTCAGGCAACATTTCCGTAACGAAATACTCGGGGTATCCATCATTGTTTATATCAGCCAAATCTGCTCCCATGGAACCCATTGAGATCTCCTTTACATAATCCTCCAGCTGGTCTTTAAAGGTACCGTCCTGCTGATTGATGTATAAATAATCCTTCTCGAAAAAATCGTTGGAGATATAAATATCAGGCCAGTTATCGCCATTTATATCACCGACCATGGCACCCAGACCAAATCCAATTTCACTGGAATATATGCCTGACGCCAGGGTGACATCATTGAAGTAACCGTTATCATTCCTGAATAATTTATTGCCCCCAAGAGTATCCGGCTGCAGTCGCTGGTCCTTTACCATTTCGAATGCCCCGATTGATTTGATTGAGTTGTTTAGGAGATAACAATCAAGATCACCATCCTTATCGTAATCAAAAAAAACCGCATGAACTGATAACCCTATGTTATCCAGACCATACTCTTTGGCCATTTCGGTAAATGTAAGGTCTCCATTATTGATAAAGAGTTCATTATATCTTTTTTCACCACCGGGAGGACCCGATTTGCAAACATATATGTCGAGGAATCCATCAGCATTGATATCTACCATACTTACACCTGTACTCCAGACATCATTACTTTCAAGGTTTGAACTAATAGTTATGTCCTCGAATTTCAAATTACCTTTATTCAAATAAAGTTTATTGGAGACCATGTTCCCACAAAAAAATATGTCTGCAAGCCCGTCATTGTTAATATCGCCAATGGCTACACCACCTCCGTTATAAAAATTTTTAAATGTATAGGGATTCAGTTGTTCGGAATATTCAAGTGAATTTATAAAATCAATACCCGAACTCTCTGATGAAAGAGGCACGAATAATTCAACCTCATTTGCTGGATCTGTACAAGATGCAAAAAAATTAAATCCTAACACACAAATGGTCAAGAATACATCCCTCATAGCCAGCAGTAATATACAGGTGCAATCATAGACTAATGCCAATAAAAAAGCAAGTGACAGAATCACTTGCTTTTCTATATTAAAAGTTGATTAACTTATTCTAAAACCCAGGGTTCTGCTTCAATGCAGAACTCGCATCAAGTTGTACCTGGGGAATTGGGAATATTAAGAATTTCTCTGAAGAAACATTTTTCTCCCACCATGCTTCTCCCCACTTACCAAATCTGATCTGATCCTGCCTTCGGGTCATTTCTGCAAACATTTCACGACCACGCTCATCAAACAAGTTATCTGCTGTGAGAGATGCAAAGGGATCCACACCGGCACGAGCCCTTATTTGATTTACAAGATCCAGGGCCATTCCATCGCCAGGGTTCATTCTCCAAAGTGCCTCAGCTTTTGTAAGCATGATATCAGCCAGACGGAAAATAACAAAATCATTTGATGCATCTGGAGTACCACCTATTTCATACTGATACTTACCAATTCTGACACCACCTTGTCTCCAGCCATTAGGATGGACCGTGTTGTTTTGAGGAGTAAAATTAAGGCGGGTTCCATCCGGATCCGGATCCGCTGCATTTTCTTCTGTTTCAAAGGCAGGATCTTCTGTAGGAGTTCCGTCAGCATTAAACTGAGGACCTACAAGGAAGTTAGAAAGTCGTGAATCCAGTGTTCCGATATCATTTTTTACTTGGTCATTTGCTGGATCAAAATTTGCCAGTCCAGTCCAAACCGGCCCCTGTGGTCCTGGGTTCGTAACAGGATCTACATAAGAGTTATAGAATTCCTCCACAACCGCGTATCCGTTCCAGG
The DNA here is from genome assembly GCA_022571715.1 of Bacteroidota bacterium. Lineage (GTDB taxonomy): Bacteria > Bacteroidota > Bacteroidia > Cytophagales > Cyclobacteriaceae > SZUA-230. The sequence continues at coordinate 53,602 of JACZXH010000003.1, forward strand.
GCTGGAAGGTAAATTTAAAAGTGCCCTGACTCGCATAGTGCAAAGTCATAGGAGCCCATATAAACCCACCCGCAAATACCTTGTCATAAGGGATTACAAAGATATTTTCAGTTGAACCAGAGTTCTCTATTGCAAAGATATCCTTGTAGCTATTATCCAGCGCGAAGCCAAAGCCCATAGTTGCGTCAGCTGCAGCTATAACGTCACTCCATCTGGCAGTACCTGTAAATACTTCCGCGTTAAGGTAAAGCTTACTTTTCAACGCGTAGGCAGCCGCCTGGTTCATTCTTCCATAGGCGCCACCCCCAGTGGAAGCATTGAGAAGTGGAATGATCTCGTTCAATTCACTTTCAATAAAGTTGAATACTTCACGTCGACCGGTATCAAAGTCAGAATTATTTGCTGGAGGCTCGGTATCCGTAAAATCAATGGACAAAGGCACATTACCAAATGCATCCAATGCCCAGTAATACCAAAGTGCTCTGACTGCCCTTAACTCTGCAATAAAGGCTGCAGCGTCTTCATTACCTGCTGCCTCCAATTCTTCAAATTGGAATATCAGTCGGTTGGTGGTACCGATACCCCCATAAAGTACGCCCCATGCATTGTTAAAAAATCCATTATCAGGAGTATATTCGTGTCGATGAATGTCGATCAATACACCACCATCATACCAATCACCACCTTTAGTGGTAACGACCATTTCATCACTGGCCAATTCGCTGACGGACCAAACATTTGCATGGCCTCCAATCGGTGCTAACGAGGAATATGCTTGCCCTAATGCCGCAATAAATTCCTCTTCTGTCTGGAAAAAATTGTCAGCAGTAACCTCGCTGAACAACTCCTCCTCCAAATCCGTACATGCTGGGACAACGAACAGCATCCCTAATGCGAATACAGAAAATTTCTTGAGTATATTTTTCATTTTTTAAATTGTTTATATAAATTAAAATCCGAGAGATAAACCAATTGTATATATCTTCGAAGTGAAATATGTATTTCTTCTTTCAACACCCGGTGCCAATGAATCATCAGGGTCACCAAAGTTTTCTCCAGTATCAACATATCTTACTTCGGGATCGATCCCAGTGTAATTTGTTATTGTAAATAAATTCTGGCCTGCAAAATATAGTCTAATATTACTAAACGACTGACTGTTGGACATGTCGAAGTTGTAGCCTATAGATGCGTTATCCAACTTTAAGAAGCTGGCATTCTCGACATGAGAACTGTTCACAACCGCCTTGGTGATGGCCGGATCAAAAGCATCCGTATTGACTATGTTCCAGCTACCAACAGTAGTTGACTCCAGGTTTTCATAGAATCCTCTGTAACTGTTAAGTAAGTCATGCCCGAAAGCACCTCTGAAGAACAGGTTCAGATCCCAACCTCCACCAAAAGAGAAGGAGTTATACCATCCTATGGTTAAATCAGGCAAACCGTTACCGATTACAGTTCTGTCATCATCGCAATTACAGAATGTACCATCACCGTCGAGGTCTTCAAACTGAGGAGTTCCATCAGCGTTTACACCAATCTTAATAGGGCCCCAAAGATCACCAAGAGGCTCACCTTCTTTTACTCTTACAGTTTCAGTATCGTTCTGTCCCGGAGACCCGAAGTTGGCCCTGTATAGCACTCCACCTTCTCCGAAGGAAAGATCACCCGAAGTCAAACTTTCAATAGTTGTGTTAAAAGTCGAAAAGTTCAGTCCGGTCGTGTACGTCATATTTGGATTGTTGATTGCACTCCATTCAACCGCAAATTCAAAACCACTGCTTTTCAACTCCCCGATATTAACATCTGTAGTCCTGAATAAATTTGGAGGAATAGGTACGTTTACCGGAAGGATCATGTCTGTAATTGTCCGAACATAGTAGTCAAGAGTACCACTAAGTCTACCATCCATCATTACAAAGTCCAATCCGACATCCACTTCATCCTTTGTTTCCCATGCCAGATCCGGATTAGCATTACTTACAGGCCCGTAACTGGGAACGTATGCGCCATCAAAAAAGAAATTACCCGAAGGTCCAAATCTTTGAAGTGAAATATAAGATGACCCCGGAATTGCTCCTGTTCGACCATAACTCACTCTCAATTTTAAATCATCAAATCCACCAATGCTGGCCAGATTAGTTATGTTAACACCCCCACTAACTGCCGGGAAAAGCCCCCATTTATTATTCTCACCAAATCGGGAGGATCCTTCCTGACGAGCACTTGCTGACAAGAACCACACATTGTTAAAGTTCAAGTTAACTCTTCCGAAATAGGCTATTAACCGGTGAGAATTTGCAAAACTAAATACACTACCAAGACCATTATCAAAATCTTGAGCAGCAGACATGTTGTGATAAGTGAATGCATCAGTCAGGAATTGGCCTCCAGCCATTCCAAATCCCTCGGCAAAGAAATCCTGGAAAGAATATCCTACTAATACGGCAATAGTTGTGTTACCGGTACTCCCATCCCAATTCAAGGTGGATTCAAATAGTTCATTCGTACGTTGCACAGTTGATACCTCTGCATTTCCGCTGTTAGCGCTACCACTTCCAAATTTGCCCGTTGAGGGGAAAAACTGGCCTCTCAATTCATTTTCATGTTGTTGTGAATAAGAAAGTCCGAATCTCAAACCATCAATAAGATCTATGAAGTCGTATTCAAATCGTAATTGTCCAACAGTTCTGATATCAGTTCCTTCATTTATACTTTGCTCGGCAATAGATAGCGGATTCCAATAATCAAAAACATCTCTTTCCGCATATCCACCAATATCAGTCAGACCAGTAGTTCCGTCGAAAAAAACGGGCAATGTGGGATTAGATAATATCGCATATCTAAAGACATCTTTGAATCCAAACTGGGCATCTTTCGTAGTTGTGACCAAATTTAATATGAATGTAGCTTTATCATTTAACCCTTTCTGAGACAGATTCAGTCGTCCGTTAATCTGAGTGAAACCGGAATTAATGGCCATACCCCGAACATCCCGGTAATTCACAGAGGCTCGGAAAGTGGTACTACTTGTTCCGCCGGACATGGAAATATTATGAATTTGCGAAATTCCCGTCTGAGTTACCTCATCAAGCCAGTCGGTTTCAGACCCCAGGTCAACGGCCCCAGGCTGCGATTTGTACTCAGCAGCGGTCATAAAGCTCATGGTACGATCCACATTATCGAAGGATACCGAGCCATTGTAATCCACTATTGTCCTCCCTGCTTTACCTGTTTTGGTTGTAATCAGGATCACCCCGCTGGAACCCCGGGTTCCGTAAATCGCGGCTGCAGAACCATCCTTCAAGATATCCATAGATGCGATGTCGGCAGGATCCACTGAGCTAAGCGAAGCGCCAATTATACCATCAATCACTATGAGTGGTTCCTGATTGGCACCAAAAGTAGAAACTCCCCGAAGACGAATGATGTAATCATCATTGGGGTCTCCACCGGGTTTGGTAATGGTTAATCCAGCCACCTTACCTTGTATAAGCTGTGCAGGATTATTGACCATACCCCTGTTAAAATCTTCTTCCTTGATACTTGCAATGGCACTGGTTATCTCTTTCTTCTCTTGTGTACCATATCCCGTAACAACAATCTCAGAGAGAGTTGTGATGTCAACTGCCAGGACTATATCAATAACCGATTGCGACCCAATAGTCACTTCCTGAGTTACATATCCAATGAAAGAAAACACCAGAACAGCATTATCTGGTGCTGTTACTGTGAACTTACCTTCAAAATCGGTTACGGTACCTGACGTTGTTCCCTTTATTAAAATGTTCACACCCGGCAAACCCTCGCCATCATCAGCGGAAGTTATCCGTCCTGAAACCGTTTTTTCCTGTGCAACAGCCTGAAGCGACCAAGCCATAGCAAGCGGAATTAACAGAATCCGAATCAATTTTCTGTAGTAGTTTTTCATAAAAGTACTTTTATAGTTGGTAATGATTAATGATAATTGATTTTAATTAATTCTAAATGTACAATTTAATTTCATATAACAATATAATTATTTTATGATTATTCAGATAAATTTATCTATACCTAATCACTTATTCCGTCCGGTCTGATTATTAATCTATCTAATATTTTAGGTGTTTAATTAACTTTTAGGTATTTAATTAGCTTGTAATAAAAAACCTAGGCTATCTTTCTGGCTGAAGGAACCAATTGGTTAGGGTTTAATTTGGGGATTAATATTTGAATCACTGTATTTCTGTTGCCTGTTGTGAAACGTCATTCCAACAGAAAAACCGTACATACTTTTCGCTTATGGCAGGGGCATCGGGCTTATTTTATATCTCAATATATATCATAAAAATATATCGTAAAAATCCAAACCTTCTTATAATCTCCATGCCAGATATTGGAATTGCCCGGGCTTGTATTATTTCCATGCCTTACTCATTTCCTACAAATGCACTTGCATCAAATAATTATGAGTATTTATATGAGCATCCTTACTTAATTTTTTTGTTGTAATGCCGCAGATTACCGATGCAGGCATATTTTGGTCACTTGTGGGAAGTGTTTTGGTGGAAAAGCAATATTTGCTCTTGTTTTAGGTTAAGTTTCTATGTTTATTGCACCATTACTTGTACGCTTTGTGAATGACACCGATGCAAAATAATCATAATGATTTATGCATTTCCTGATCGGAATTTTAATACTTAATTTTAAAGGATGTAAAAATTGATTAAACTTGGGAAACCAAAATTTAAGCTAGTGTTATTATGAAAAAGTATGTCATACAATTATTGATGTTTGCCCTGATTACAGGGATTGTAGCCTGTAATTCTAAAAAACAGGAAGAAGGAGCTGAATCTGATGAATTTGATGCTGCCCAGGAGCAATCTGCAAATGTTGCAAGTAGCGTAGAAAGTGTAATATATAATATTCCGCCTCCGGCTGAAATTCCATGGCTTCTTGAAACTACAGGTGCTGAATTCAATGAGAGTTTAATAAATCCACATACTGAAGTGGATAAGTATATGACCACTTTCGATGTCGCAGCAATGAATCTGGGTGTGTATGCCGCAGACCTCGGGTATCTCAGCTCATATGAAAAAACCCAGGGAGCTTTAAACTATCTAAACGCAATGAAGAAACTGGCTGATTTCATAGGGGCAACGACTGCATATGACGTTACCATGCTCCAAAGGTTTGAACAAAATCTCGGCTCAAGAGATTCACTTGAGCATATCATTAATCAAGGTATTGAAGCCGCCGACCAGTTATTGAAAGATGATGACCGGTTACAGCTTGCAGCACTATTAACCATTGGTAGTTTTATTGAAGGACTTTACATATCAACACAACTTATCGAACGTTATCCGGAAACCTTGCTCTCAGAAGAAGCCCGTTTTACCATACTGACACCATTGATTCGTGTAGTATTTGATCAGCGCAATTCTCTGAATGACCTGCAGAAGTTAGCTAACACAGTTACACAAGAAGGAAAAATAGCTGAAGTAACCAACGAACTTGAGGAACTAAAGGACATCTATGCCAGCCTGAATATTGAAGAAAAACTTGCAGAGAATAGGGGCAACGAATTATTGAATGATGAAACACTCAACAAAATCGGCGAAAAAGTGGCCCAAATAAGAAATGGCATTGTAGAATAAGCATTATCATGTAATTCCTTTAAATTGGGGTTGGAAATGTATTTTCCAATCCCTTTTTTATAGCTGATTAAAATTAATCCATGAGTGAATCATTACTAAAAGCCATACTTGATCTTTTTATCCTGATTATCAAAGAAGATAACATTAGCGAATCCGAACGGGATAAAGTGATGGAATTCCTGAATCAGCACCTAAGTCAAAAAAATGTTCAGATGTATCTGGAGTATTTTGATAAAATGGGCGTTGAAGTCATTGCCAGAGATGCAACTGATACAAAAGAATTGCAGGAACTGCTGCTGCTATGTAAAAAGATCAATGTCGAACTCACGAAAAAGCAAAAAACAGTATTACTGAAGGAGTTGATTGAACTGATACTCGCCGACAATATTATTACACAAAAAGAAGATGACCTGGTAAGAGCTATTGCTAAAGCGATTCATATCGACGAATCCGAAATCAATGAATTGAAGATATTCATAGCAGGCAGAAGCCCCGGCGACATGAAAGGTGAGAAATTCATTGTCCTTATTGACAATTCAGATATATTGTCCAGCGATGTAAATTTTCAGATCCGTGAAGGGCTCGATGGATGTATTTGTTTTATTCATGTTGAAAGTAGCGACAGTTACTTCCTGAAATACTTCGGAAGTGCAGAACTCCTGCTTAACAACATTATTCTTATACCCGGTCAAATCAAAGTTTTTCCAGCCGGGTCGGCTATACGTGGTCAGAGAATGGAGCCGGTTTATTACAGCGACATTGTATCAGTCTTTCTGAAAAATCCAACTGAAAACCCTATCTCATTTGAAGCATCCAACATCTATTTTAAATTTCCTAATGGAAATCTCGGGCTCAGAGACATTAATATTTCAGAGAAATCAGGCAGGCTTGTTGGCCTTATGGGGGCCAGCGGGGCAGGCAAGTCCACATTATTGAATGTACTTAATGGCGTTGAGATACCAACAGAAGGGATCGTCCGGATTAATGGTATTGATATTCACCGTGAAAAAGAAAAAACGAAAGGTATTATTGGTTTTGTACCCCAGGATGACTTGTTGATTGAAGATCTGACGGTTTATCAAAACTTATATTACGCAGGCAAACTTTGCTTCAAAGACTTATCAGAAGATGAGCTGGATAAGCTTGTAAATAAAACACTCCTGAATCTTGGTTTAACGGAAACGAAATACCTGAAAGTAGGATCACCGCTTGAAAAAACAATCAGCGGGGGACAGAGAAAGCGATTGAATATCGGGCTCGAATTACTTCGTGAACCGGGTGTCCTGTTTGTCGATGAGCCCACTTCGGGCTTATCCTCCCGCGATTCGGAAAATATAATGGATCTCCTAAAAGAGCTCTCATTTAAAGGAAAACTCATCTTTGTGGTTATTCATCAGCCTTCATCCGACATTTTCAAATTGTTTGACAGGCTCATAATTCTTGATGTTGGCGGGTATCAGATTTTTTATGGCAACCCCGTGGAATCGGTCGTATATTTCAAAGAACTGATCAATCTAATCAATAAAGATGAAAGCCAGTGTGAACTTTGTGGAAATGTAAACCCGGAGCAGATTTTTAATATCATCGAAACCCGGGTGGTTGACGAATACGGCAGAATTACCAAGGATCGTAAAATTCCACCCGAACAATGGAACCGGAAATTTGTAGAACGCCAACAGCTAGAGAAAATTGAAGTTGTAGATAGAAAACCTCCCTCTTCTTTAAACATTCCAGGAAAATTCATCCAGTTTCTTGTGTTTCTGAAAAGAGATTTTCTCTCAAAAGTGAGCAACCGTCAGTATATGATTATCAACTTTGCTGAAGCGCCACTGCTGGCATTTCTGCTTGCCTTCATTGTCCGCTATTATTCGGGTGATATGGCGATCTCTGCAGGGTATATGTTTTCAAAAAATGAAAATATTCCTTCCTATATTTTTATGAGTATTATCGTAGCACTGTTTATGGGTTTGACCGTAAGTGCAGAAGAAATATTCAAAGACCGGAAAATTCTAAAACGAGAACAATTCCTGAACCTGAGCAAAGGAAGCTACCTGATGTCGAAAGTTGTACTTTTATTAATCCTGTCAGCCATTCAGACCATACTCTTTGTGCTGGTCGGAAACAGTATTTTAGAAATTAAAGGTATGTTTCTTCCCTATTGGGCTATTCTTTTTTCCTGCTCCTTTTTTGCAAATATGTTAGGGTTAAATATCTCCTCCGCATTCAATTCTGCCGTTACGATTTATATTCTCATTCCAATTCTGCTCATTCCACAGCTTTTACTTTCGGGTGTTGTTGTTAAATTTGACAAGCTTAACCCCAGGCTAAGCAATGAAGCCGTTGTACCACTAGTAGGCGATCTTATGGTGTCGAGATGGGCAATGGAAGCTACCATGGTTGCACAGTTTAAAGACAATAAATTCGAAAAAATACTTTTTGATACAGATAAAAAAATTACCGACGCCAGATATAAAAAACTCTATTACCTGCCAAAACTCTACTCCAAGCTGGATTACTGCTTTAACCATTTGGGCAACTCCGATACCAGTGATAATAGCAATATGGCTTATAACCTGGGGGTTCTTCGAAATGAAATAAAAAAAGAACTCAAGATCATAGGTAATAATAAATTCCCTGATGTCGATACGTTATATCCCAAAACATTCAATGCGGATGTTTTTGAAACCACTCAAAAATTTCTGGATGCGTTGAAGACGTATTATACATCTAAATACAACAAGGCAGTTGCAGAAAAGGATGCGATCCTGAGAAAAATATCCGGAGATCCGGAGATGAAAAGACAGTTTAAAATTCTCAGAGAGACCTATAGTAATGAAAGTGTATCAAATATTGTAAAAAACATTGCCGAGCAATACCGTATTGTTGAACGAGACGGACGTCTGATACGCAAACTAAGTCCAGTGTATATGACGCCGGTCGATCCGGCCAACATGTTTGATTTCAGAACACAATTTTATGTTGCTGAAAAGTATTTTGCAGGAAAATTTATCCCTACTCCTGTATTTAATATTGTATTTATCTGGCTAATGAGCATCATTTTGTATGCGACACTTTATTTCGACATACTTCGCAAAATCGTTAACTGGAAGCGTACCTGATTTTATTGTAAATGTTTCGGAAATTATTATAATGAATACTGACCGGGAAAGAAATATTAATAATGAACAATAAATAATATTTACGCATTCATTAATTTACGTATTGATCATTTCCACTAAAATAACAGCAAATCCATTTTAAAATGAAACATACGATGAAAAAAAATCTATTTTGCCTTGTCCTTATACTGTTATATGGTATCAGTTTTCCAGTTACTGCCCAGAAAAAAGTCCTAAGTCACAACGATTATGATTTATGGCAACGCATAAGCGGAAGTAATATAAGCCGCGATGGAAATTGGATCAGTTATTACCTGAACCCGGTTGGTGAAGGCGATCCAACCCTGTTGATCAAAGACAGCAAAGGCAATGAAATACTGCGACAAAAACGGGGTAGCAGTCCGATGATCACCTTTGACTCCAAAAACGTAATATTTAAAATCAGACCTGCAATCGAAGAAGTGAAAGAGCTTAAAAGAGTCAAAACAAAGAAAGATAATCTGCCTAAAGATACACTTGCTATCTATAGTTTTTCAAAAAAGGTATTGGTGAAAATACCACGCGTAAAAAGTCATAAAATCCCTGAAAAATGGGCCGGATGGATAGCCTATCAACCGGAGCCTGAAAAATCAGAAAAAAAAGAAAATGGTGGAAATGAAGTGGAAGAGGAAGAGGAAAACAAAAAAGTAAAGTCCAAAAAAGAAAAAAAAGAGAATAAAGATAATGGCTTTAAACTGATAGTTAGAAACCTGACAACAGCCAAACAGGATACATTCAGGTTTGTAACCGATTATGTCTTTGCCAAAGAAGGGAAAAAGCTGGCATTTGTAACTACCGGAAATGATTCTACGTTCCAGTCCGGGGTGTATGTATATGATTTTGAGCTGGAAACACTTATACCCGCCTTCAGGTCAAAAGGAAAATACAGTCAGATCGCCTGGGATGAGAAAGGCAGCCAGATGGCTTTTATTGCCGACCTCGATACCACGAAGGTACAAATACGGCCATTTGGGTTATATTACTGGAATACCACTCTTGACAGCGCGAAAGCGCTTGCCCAGCAAGGCAACGCATCCATAACGGAAAACTGGGTAATCAGTGAACATCAAAAACCTTATTTTTCAAAAGACGGATCAAAGCTGTTTTTCGGCACCGCGCCCGAACCAATTGTACAAGACACCACATTGTTGCCTGAAGAAATAGTGAATGTAGAGATCTGGAGTTATACCGATGGCCGGTTACATACGCAGCAGAAAGTGGAAAAGGAAGACGACCTGAAAAAGTCATACCTGACCGTAGTACATACACCTGATTTATCAATCATGCAATTGGGAAACGAGCAGATAGAAACGGTGAGACCTGGTAATGAAGGCAATGCCGGTATAGCGCTTGGCACAGACCGTACACCTTACCAGCAGTTGATTTCATGGGAAGGCTACCCATATTATTCTGATTATTATGTGATTGACATGAATTCAGGCCGGTCTGAGAAGTTTGCAACAAAAGTGAGGGGTAATCCTTCATTATCACCTTCCGCAAAATATGTGTACTGGTACAATTATATTGACAGCGCCTGGTTTTCATACGCCGTTGAAAGTAAAAGGATATTTCAAATCACCGACAATAATACCGTGCCTTTCTTTTATGAATTAAATGACACTCCTACCTATCCAAGGCCTTACGGCATTGCATCATGGACCGAAAATGACGAAAAAATACTTATATATGACAGGTACGATATCTGGGAAATTGATCCGGAAAACAAAGCCACTCCTATTAACCTGACCCGGAATGGAAGGCCGGGGAAAATTACATATCGCTATATAAAGCTGGATGACGAGGAGCGGTTTTTGAAAAAAAATCAAAAACTTATGTTGAGAGGATTTAACGAAACCGATAAAAGTGAATCCATTTTCAGCTTTTCGATGAGTAGTCACGCACTAAAAGCGCTTATAAATGGCAATTTCAGATACCGAAACATAAAAAAGGCCCAGGATACTGACAGGATCATTTATACCAAAGAAAATTTCAGGCTTTTCCCGGACATTATTTTCACCGATATCGATTTTAGAAAAGAGACGATCATCAGTCATGCCAATCCACAGCAAAACAATTACTTCTGGGGGTCAGCCGAATCCTACACCTGGACCAGCCTCGATGGCATTCCATTGGAAGGGATCCTGATGAAGCCAGAAGGATTTGACCCGAACAAACAGTATCCTATGATGGTTTATTTTTATGAGCGAAGCTCAAACGGGCTTAACCGGCACATTATACCTGCTGCGGGCCGTTCATCCATAAATTTCAGCCTGTATGCCAGCAGGGGATATCTGATTTTTGTTCCGGATATTGTGTACCGTATCGGATATCCGGGCGAAAGTGCTTTCAACTGTGTGATCCCCGGCATTACCTCATTGATTGATCAGGGTTTTGTGGACCCAAACCGTATTGGAGTCCAGGGACACAGTTGGGGTGGATACCAGATTGCCTACATGGTTACCAAAACCAATATTTTCAAATGCGCCGAATCGGGAGCTCCGGTATCGAATATGACCAGTGCATACGGAGGAATTCGATGGGGTACCGGACTGAGTAGAATGTTTCAATATGAACATTCACAAAGCCGGATAGGAGGAACACTCTGGGAATACCCGATCCGGTACATTGAGAATTCGCCCATCTTTTTTGTTGACAAGATACATACACCGATTCTTATACTTCACAACGACGCCGATACGGCAGTTCCCTGGTATCAGGGAATTGAATTTTTTGTTGCACTCCGACGACTGGGAAAAGAAGCGTGGCTCGTGAACTACCAGGGAGAACCTCATGGCATTGTAAAAGCCCAGAATAAGAAAGACTTTGCTATTCGGATGCAACAATTCTTCGATTATTATCTTAAAGATGCGCCCATGCCCGTATGGATGAAACGGGGCGTTCCCGCTACGGAAGTAGGCATCAGGCAAGGATATGAACCGGTAAGTACAGACAGCAATTAAGCTAGAATAAACAACCTATGCGTTCCCGGCAACGAAAACTACCAACTGCCATACTAAGCAAATTAGTGCGGCAAAACATTTCTATTACAGGAATTTTATTTTTTATGCCGGGTATCGCATATGTGGTGAATCTTAATTTCGGTTTTACATTGAATTATACCATGTATGCCTGGTTTTCACTATTATTCTTAATTATGGGCGCTGTAATTCTATATTTCAATGGTAGAAAGATCGCAGGGTTGATTAACCTGATTATGCACGGAAATATCGCTAAGGCTGTGCTTACAGAAACATTCGAGGGAGCCTCAGGGGATATAAAAATGTATAAACTCGTATTTATTATTGACCACGGAGAGCAGCAATTTTCGTTTTCAGAAGAAATAACAGGTGAATTAACATTTAAAACCGGGCATACGTATGTGGCGATTTACCCTCCGGAAAGTCCGGAAGAAGCACGAATTGCAGAACTGATACTTCCGGAACTCAAAGAATGGCTGGAGTAAGAATTTAAAGTCGGTAGTACATACCAATAACACTGTGTGACAGAGGTATTCTTTTTTTCAATTGAATTATTGATTTAATCTATTATTTAAAAAAAGGGCCGGAAAATTCCGGCCCCGTCCTGCATCAGGACTACCACTACCAGACTCTAACCCAAATTACCAATCTATGAAAACCCTATTCTTCTTCATTGAATACTTTTCTTAGTTCTTAGACAGTCGGAAACGTGTGGGGTTTAATGTAGGGAAATAATCTTCATTGTATGCAATAATACAAGCGGATCAGCCAGATCGATTAATCCGGCTTACGCTGTACCCCCTCAGTCATTTTCTGCCAGTAAAGGAATATTAAACTAGCATGCACAATAAAATTCGAAAGCGATCAACTTGGGTTAACCGGTCTAATTCTACTTATTTGAGCACACTGCAATTTCGTTGCCAATGGGATCAGTGAAGTGAAAACGGCTCCTTCGGTTAAACTCTTCTCCAACCTCAGGATTTCCAGTACAATTAATAGTTTACTGATCTTTTAATCTCACTTTGCTTCCCATCGCAATCCCTAAACCTACTACTTAGCCCCTTTCTTAACAGGGTACTTCATTGCTTTCCAGGCTAAAATTCCACCTTGCAGATCATACACTTCTTTGATTCCAATCTCATTCATAAGTATCCTCGAATTACCGCTTCTTCCACCTGATCTGCAATATATATAATAGACTTTTTCTTTATCGAGTGTATCTATTTTTTTCTTGAAATCCGCTTTATTAAAATCGATCAAAATCGCTCCTCCAATATGCCCGTCAAGGTATTCTTCAATTGTTCGCACATCAACCAGAATCGTATCGGTTTTTCCATTCTCAATTTGCTGTTTGAATTTTTCAGAAGATATAAGGAATTTATCAATATCCTGAAAACGGATATCATGCCGTATGGCATTAATCCCAAATACCGCACAGACTACTGTAAGTAATGCAATAATTATTTTATTCATGTCATTTCGTTTGATTTAATATTTACTGTCATTGGTTTAACATATGAAGATAACAACATTTTCAATTAATTTATTTCACGTCTGGTACGAATGCAGGGAGACAGGAAATACTAATACATTAACTGAACCCAGCCTGTGCAGGTTTCAAAATCAGGAAATGTGATTGCATAGTAATAAATGCCGGGATTCAACCCTTCGCCGGCCCAGTCATTCTTGTAATTACCGCTGAAGAAAATTTCCTTACCATAACGATTCAGGATTCTCAGGTTGAACGGAATGGATGAAGTGATATTGAATGTATCGTTTAGCCCATCGTTGTTGGGGGTGATAATATTGGGTACAAACAGTTTCTGGATTTCAAAAGGAATGGAAAATTGCTTCACGCATTGTTGATTAAATAGTGACACCTGTGCTACATAACTTCCCGGCTGATTAAAAGTGATTATGGGATTTAATTCAGTCGATGAAATATTATTTCCAAAATCCCAAAAAACAGACTCCACGTTTTCACTGTTGTTGATGAATTCCATGACAGGCTGATTGCCGCATTTATTGCGGTTTTCAATGGTGATGCTCACTTTGATTTCAGGAATCACCTCAACAATCAATGAATCTTCAAATGTACATCCATTCAGATCGGTTATTTTCACAAAATAGGTTGTAGTTGTATCGGCAAATGCTTTTGGAAAGGCCGAATTTGCATTAATTAACCCGGTAACGGGGGACCACAAATAAGACACCCCTCCCGAAGCCGATAATTGTGCAAAATCGCCCCCGCAAATGGTAGTACCTTTGCTTACTTCAAAATTTGTTTCATAAACGATAATGGTTACAAAGTCGAAATCCACTTCGGCACACGTGCTTGAGTCTATAGCTTTTAGTACTACCTCGTAGGTGCCTGCTGCGCCATAGGTATGATAAATTGTATCCCGCTCCAATGATACGGTATCCGAATCATCGCCAAAAAACCACTCATATACCTCTCCTCCTATGCTTATGTTTTCGAATGCCACTTCAAAAGGTGCACAGCCTTTTACGATATTCGGTTGATCGAATTCCGGGGTGTTGGTCCGAATTCGGGCATTGAGTGATGCCAGATCGAATTTAAATGCGGCATTGTTACAACCCCGGCTGCCATTTTTTTCGGCCCAGGCGCCAGGTGTGGTAGGAAAACTTGAGTCATCGAGGTTGCAACTTGCACAAACCGCATGATATACAATGCCGCGCTTATCAAACCTGCTTGTACCACCGTCCACGTGAACAACCGATGAGCTGGTCCCTAAAAAAGTGGCATAAAGCAGTTCGCTCATATCATCCGTATATACGGCCAGATAAAAGCTTGAACCGTCCGTGCCAGGCTGGTACGCATCGGAAGTAGTTTGAAGTGCGCTTGTGGTTACTCCCATATACTGGGGGGTACGGTTAGCCAGTAACGGGCTGCCCCATCCGCTTATATACAGGTTGTTGCAATCATTAACTAAAAAAGCCGTAATGTAGATGTCAGGCTCACCGCGTTTTCCTCCAAATACAGTTGAAAAAATGGTTTCTGATAGGTCGGGTGTTAACTTATGCACAAACTGCCCGCTGTTTTCATCCACTCTGGGTCCTTCCGTAACTGGGTAGGGGCCGCGGGTTTGCCCCACGAGATATACATTTCCGTCGCTATCAAGGTCCATCTGGTACACCTGATCATAGTCGGTAGTGCCAATATAAGTGGCAGCCAGTAAAGCCGATCCATCGGATGCAATTTTTGCAACAAATCCATCCACATCACTTACTCCAGTCGGACCTGGATGAATCGTATTCGGTGTGGTAGGAAGATCAATACTTGTAGTGCCTCCTGCAATATACACCTCGTTTTCAGGAGTTAATTTTATGGATAAAGCGGCATCTTCCCCAAATCCACCATAATAGCTGCTCCAGATTAATGAGGAAAGATCCTGCTCAAGTTTTACAACGACTCCGTCAATGTTTCCACCACCAAATTCATTCTGAAATGCATTTACCATCGGAAAATCTTGCGAAGATGTTCGTGATGCGATATATACATTATCATTTTCATCAACAATGATATCCCCCCTTGACTGATCGCCATAATTTCTGACCAGAGAGCTGGTGAACGTTTCTATAAGTCCGTCATTGTCAGATCCTCCCAGGAAAGTAGCTGCCAGAAGCTGATCGCCATTTTCACTTAATTTAGCAATAAATAGATCAGATCCGTTAGAGTAGGGTACACTTGTTTCAAACAATGTTCCTGATACTCCCCCATTATAGGTTGTATCAAACGCCTGATCTGTAACTGGGAAATCCAGCGAACTTGTAATGCCAAGAATCAGAAGTTCGCCTTTATTGTTCACGATTAAACTTTGCGGAACTTCCGAATTTGTTCCTCCAAGGTATGTGGCGTAAATCAGATCTGATCCAGTGGAATCATATTTAAGAATAGCAACATCCCAGATTCCGCCATATTCGGTCTGAAACGCTCCTTCAGTGGCATTGAAAGACCCGAGGTTGATGGTTCCCAGGGTACCGCCGAAAAAGCGGGTATGATTAGTCATACCCCCCGAATACAGGTTACCATATTCATCAAATGTGGCCGTGTTTCCCCAGTTATCAGCGGCCGATCCGGAATAGGTTGAAAAAATCAGCAGGGGGTCAATAGTGAGTTTCTGAGTCACGTCATATGGCTTGGGAAAATGAAATGACAATGTGTTCTTATCCAACTGATACCTGCACTCCACATCCTTTCCATCTGCCTGAAACGCCAGAGGCATCTGTTCCACTACTTCACCAAGGCTTGTTTTAAGATACAGTATGCCGCTTTTGATGGCCATTTCATCCAGGCCTATGTAAACCATCTTTATGTCGGCAGGGTCGGCGCCGGGACGAACTATAAAGTCGTATTTTAACCCCTCGAAGGTTGAATACATCACAAAATCAATATCTGGATATATATTCTGGTACTGGATTTTCCCAAATGATTTCAAACCTGAAGCCCACTTAGTCCGGTCTGAGCCTAGGAAATAATTATATCGCTCAGTACCCTGATCCTGTCCCGTAATTCTTACATGTTCACTGATATTTTCGAAAATAACTTTGTAAACATGTCCGTTAAGCTTTTCAGGAATATCAGAAGTTAACCGGGAGCCAGCGCCATAGTTCTCTTCGATTTTTACAGAACGGAAATGATCATGGATATCCTTTCCGTAATCCACAAACAAAAACACAAGTTTATCCTTGTGCAGGTACACCGTACCACCCGGCACATCTGCATAATATAGCACCTCATGGAACAATTGTCCCCGGTTTTCAATAAAACGCACCGGACCGTCAGCAGCTAAAACCGTCATTTCAGACATCAGAATCAGCTGAATCAAAAAAAATATTCTTTTCAAGGCCATACCCGTTCAAACTTCTTTTCTCAATACTTCCAACGGCGATTTATTGATCACATCCCTGGTGTTTATCCAGCCAATTATTATTGTCAAAAAAGTAACACTCAGCCATATAGCAAGTAAACCTATATAATCAGGTACAAATTTAATTTCGAAAAACATTCGTGTAAGTCCCCATGCTCCTAATAACGACAGCACAATACCAGTTAAGCCTGCAAATAAGCCAAGATAGCCATATTCAAGCAGGGTCATCTGCACAATCTGCTTTTTTACTGCTCCCAATGTACGTAACAGTACATTTTCCTTCAAACGGACATATTTGTTGTTAATAACTGCTCCCGCCAAAACGATCAGCCCGGTTACAATGCTGAATAATGCCATAAACTGAATCACATAAGCCACTTTGTCCATAAACTGGTCGATTGTCTGGAGGATCAACCGGAGGTCAATTACCGATACATTTGGGAATTTTGTAACTAGTTCCTGCTGAAATGCTGCCGATTTCGCTTTCGATTCTGTTCGTGTCATCAGAACATAAAACTGTGGAGCTTCTTCCAGCACACCCTTAGGAAAGACGAATATAAAATTAGTTTGTATTCGCTGCCAGTCAACTTCCCTAAAGCTGCCGATATACGTTGTGATGGGCACACCCTGCACGTCAAATATCACTTCATCACCAATATCCACATGTAATGTTTCGGCCATGTTCTCTGATATAGACACCCAAATGGTATCATTGGGTTGTGCTACTTCTGAAATCATTTTCCCTTTTACTATCTTTTCCGACTCAATCAAGCTATCCCTGTAAGTGATCCTGTATTCTCTTGTGAGCGACCAGTTCGGAATGTGATCGGAAGTGTCTTTCTGAATTTCACTAATCGTTTTTCCTCTGATCTTCGAAAGCCGGGTTGACACAATTGGTACAAGTTGTTGTACTGGAAATTGGTAGGTTCGTACCAGGTCAGATACGCCCTGTTTCTGATAAGGCTGTATATCGAACAGCACCGTATTTGATCGTTCTTCAGAGCCCATAAATTCTACCTGATTGAGTAATGCATGTTGGATCAGGAGGAGCGTTGACACCAGAAACGTACCCAATCCTATTACTACCACAAGCACTGTAGTCTGATTCTGCGGCCTGAACAGGTTTGACAGACTTTGCCGCCATACAAAACTCCATCCTGTTGGAAAAAACTTTCGTGCCAGGAAAATGATAAGTTTTGCCACAAGTGTAAGTACAATAAATGATCCTAAAAGTGCACCCATAAATACCGTACCATTTCGAATACTTTGTGTCTGTATAACAGCGAACACCCAAGGAAATAAAATAGCCAGTAAAATAACCAGTAATTTCATTCGCGAGAATTTATTATCGTTGTTCAAATCTGAACGTAATACACTCAGAGGAGGTATATTCCTGATATCAGATAATGGCAAAAAGGAGAAAATACCCGAAATAAATATACCAAGCAGTAATCCTTTCAGTACAGCGCCCCAGGCAATTCCTACGCTGATCTCAACAGGAATATACTTGCCAAACATCACCGGAACAAGATGCTGTATTCCGATACCAAGCAATACACCTGCTATACTTCCCAATAGGCCCAGTACCATCGACTGGATGAAAAAAATATTGAATGATTGCCATGCAGAAGCGCCAATACATCGTAACACAGCTATAAACGATTTTTTTTGTTGCACGTAGATGTGTATTGAGCTTGCCACTCCGATACAACCAAGTATAAGAGCTACAAAACCCAGCAGATTGAAAAACCGGTAAAGATTTTCGAATGCTTCTCCCATATTTTCTTTTTCGTCTTCTACCGTACTGTGGGAGTAACTATATTTTTTTATTACCGGAAGCAGTCTTTTTTCCAGTAGATCTGCTTGTTCGGTCGTTCCGGTTTTGAAATATCTCCGGTAGCTGTATCTGCTGCCATATTGTATCAGACCGGTCTGTTCAAGATACTCCAGTGATATATAAATCGAAGGCGCAAATGTAGCTGCTACTACATTTGTACCTGGCATGCTGCTGACGATACCTTTTACAATAAAAGACAAATTACCGAGCTTGATAGAATCATCGTAGCTGACTTCGAACTGCATGGCAAGACTTTCATCTACAATGGCAAACCGGCCTTGCGTTAAAGATTCCATCGCATCATCAGGTAAAGTCTCAATATTACCATAAAACGGATAATTGCCCTCTGATGCCACAACCTGCACCAGCCGCGTGCCCCCCTGAGGCGTCAAAAACAACACCATGGAAGCAAAACGAACATCCATGGCTTGCTCATATTCAATCGAATCAAATAAGGCAAGCGTTTCTTCTTCAAATACCTTGTTGCTTCTCACATTCAGATCAGCACCCAATAGCGCTTTGGCGTTTGTATTAATATCCTCCTGTAAGTTGGTATTGAAACTATCGATGGCAACCAATGCCCCAATTCCTATGATAATAGATGAAATAAAAAGAAACAGCCTTGTAAGGTTGTGGCGTGCATCCAGCCACGCCATTCTCCAAACCCACTTATCATTAAACAGTGTTTTACGGGGTTTTTTAATCTTTATAATATACTCCATACCACTATACGACCCGTAATTGTTTATCTGCAATGAGTTTACCTCCTTTTAATTGTAAAATCCTGTCGGTATGTGCTGCCAGTTCCATGTTGTGTGTTACTAAAACCAGGGTAGTGCCTTCCTCCCTGTTTATATCAAATAACAAGCTGGTTACTTTATTAGCAGTTTCTTCATCCAGATTACCGGTCGGTTCGTCTGCAAACATTATTTTAGGTGATGAAAAGAAAGCCCGGGCAATAGCAACCCGTTGCTGCTCGCCTCCGGATAACTGTAGCGGGTAATGGTCCATCCTCTCACCAAGCCCAACTCGATCAAGTATCTCCCTGGCTTTTGGTACCAGCCCTTTTTCACCACGTAGCTCAAGAGGAATCATCACATTTTCGAGGGCTGTTATAGTTGGAAGTAATTGAAAATTCTGAAATATAAAACCTACGTATCTATTACGTATATATGCCCTGTCATCTTCACTTAATGCATTGAGTTTGATACCCGCCAGCGATACCGACCCTGATGAAGGCAGATCAAGCCCGGCACATAGGCCCAGCAGAGTTGTTTTGCCACTACCTGAAGGGCCAACCACTGAAATAGTATCCTGCTGATTTATTGAAAATGAAATCGTATCCAGCACGGTCAGTTTATTTTCTCCGGAGAAAAATGACTTGGTTAGATCGTTTACTTCAAGAATCTGGTCCATTTTATGCTTATACTGCTTTACCTATATACCGTATCTTGTAAACAAAAGTTTGAGTTTATCATTATTCGGTAATATCTTTTCACTTTATAAATTGTTAAACTACTAAATTAATGAAAATTTATTCTGGTGCACTTTTGTTAAACTCCGGCAAAAATAGTGCTTTTGTTATCTGGCAGCGTTACAATCAGGATCACCTTCTGACCTTGTACCGGGCGAAGAAAACAAACCTATTATAAAAAGTTACAGGAATAGTATTATTCTCTTTCATAGAAATAATCATTAAACTTGGCATAGAACAGCAACATTTTATTAATCAGTAAAAATAACAAACCTGATGCTACTATCATTTATTATTTTTATTACATCTCTGGCATGCATGATACCCCAGGATAGTCGTAAAACCATTATATTTTATGGCAACAGTCTCACGGCAGGATACGGACTGGCTCCGGAGAATGCCTTTCCGGCTGTTGTAGCAGAGTTAATTGAAGAATCAGGGAAAAAATATAAGGTTGTGAATGCAGGCGTGAGCGGTGAAACTTCTTCAGGCGGACTCACAAGAATAGACTGGATACTGAAACAGCACATCGATATATTCATACTTGAACTCGGAGCCAACGATGGTTTAAGAGGTATCCCTACTAAAAAAACCATTGAAAACCTGCTGGGAATAATCGACAAGTTGAAATCAACCTACCCGGATTGTAAAATAATTATAGCCGGTATGATGGTGCCCCCTAATATGGGACAGGATTACGCGAATAAATTTGCCGGCATTTATTCCGAAATTGTAAAATCAACGAATGCTGCCTTTATCCCTTTTCTGCTGGAAGGTGTGGCCGGCGATCCTGATCTGAATCTTCCGGATGGCATTCATCCAAACTCTGAAGGGCACAAAATAGTAGCAAAAAATGTAATGGCGGTACTGGAGCCATTCCTTTAGCGGCTTTACCACGAATTTAATGAGGAATGGATTTATAACTAAATGCTAAAATGATAGAATGATAGAATGATAGAATGATGACAGAGAAGAATTATTAAGGCGCATAAAGTAATCAAATGAATTAACAAAAACTGACTGCCGGCAGGTAATGACAAATCCCGATAGCTATCCGGAAAAAACACATGCTATATGGACATAATTAACATTTACGTATTTACGCATTCAATCATTTACGCATTTAATCATTTTCACTAAAATAACAGTAGAAACTCTTTAGTTATACAAATCAGCATTTTCACTATTCAATAAATTCATTTTTTTTCACTCCGTAAACTATCTGACACACAAGTAATTGT
>JACZXH010000057.1 GCA_022571715.1 Bacteroidota bacterium
GACCAATGGAGGTATAGACGCACTGCTATTTACCGGTCTGCCTGCCGGGGGCAGGCTAACTGATGACTGGCCCTATTTCGTGGATAAAGGAACTGAGGCTTTATTCTGGACGACTACCGAAGGCACCATTTCGGATATCACATGGCCGTGGTTTTTTCGGTTGGTTCACATTTCGGGCTACATCGACTATGGCATATATGAGCATATCGAGGGGTTGTCCGTGCGGTGTGTGAGGGACTAAAATAGTGGCAATATTTTACCGTCTAACAGATGCTTTCTGTGTGCCATGCTCGGTGCATTTTTGTCTATAATAAATTGCCTTACAGAGTTACGCACATCATAATTCCATAAGATAGACTCCTTGTATCGTGGATCTTTGGAGTTAGCCACTGATACATCACCGTTATTAATTATCCAAAATAGTTAGCAAAAATGGTAAAAAGTAACAATAATTGTGATATTTCAACTTCATTACCGTTAAGACTTGAGAAAGTAAAAACGTCACTCAAAGAAAAGCATGATCTTTTGTGGACAGATTTCCTGGTATTGTGCGCTTTAGCGGCACTGTAAAAGTCTAATTATTTTATCCAAACTTCTGATATTATCCAATATATTGGGAGAAACAGGGGTTGGGTTTATGTAGTGGCCAAACGACAAACGCAAAAGCAGCAAATTGGACATGAATACACTGTCCGGATAAATCAACCACGAGAGGTTTGGATTAATGGAATGGGGTACTTGTTATTGAAGAGATTGTATAGGAGTATGAAATATGAAACATAACACATACACTTATCTTTGAGGTAACTGTATATTAACCTCCCGGCGGCGGCCAAAACCGAAACCAAAATCCCGGACCCCTGCCCCCTTCAGATCTACTCCCCCCACATAATTCATTTAAAATCTGACTTGTCGGTTTTCTACTGCAAAACCTACTTCCTGTATTGTGCAAAGGAAATACCCTGTATTTATAAGTACTTGAAAAACAGACTAATAAATAAGGTACTTTAGCGATTTTGAGTCATGCATTGCAAAAAACAAGAAAGAGGTAAGTTTTGTGTGGTTGATTTTTACCACACTGTGTGGTATATTTATACCACATTATGAAAAAATCAATGAACTAACCAACGAAAACAAACCATGAAACACTTTCATCAATTCGTAAAAGAAAAGAGAATGGAGAGAGAAATGACCTTAAGGCAATTTTGTAAGCAAGCCAAAATAGACCCCTCCAATTGGAGTAAGATCGAAAGAGGATTAATAAATGCCCCCAAAAGTCAAGAGGTATTGCGGTCAATTGCTGACACTCTCCAACTGAGCGAAGAAGATGTATCCACCCTCAGAGATCTTGCGATGTTTGAAGCTATCCCAGATCATTTAAAACCCGAGGAAAACATCCTCGAAAAGCTACCTGTATTTTACCGGACTGTACGAGGTGAAAGACCTACAAAGGAAGAACTAGAAAAGCTGATCGAGTTGCTAACCAAATGATCACTAAAACAGTAAGAATAAATAAAAAATGGTACACCTATGATCACATAAGAGATTTAGCAGATCAATTCTGAGAAAAATATGATCCCAATGCCTGTCCGGTTGATATTGAAAGCATCATAGAGTTTAAACTGGACATGGAAATCAGAGCAGTACCCGGTTTAAGATCCGAACATGATATAGAAGCATGGCTTTCAAAAGATATGCAGACCATTATTGTTGACGCTGATACTTACATGCAGGATCTCTTTCATGCTCGCTTACGCTTTACATTAGCTCATGAGATAGGACACTGTGAACTTCATTCTGATTTTTACCGTGAGGCGATTTTCAAAACCTCAGAAGATTTTATAAAGTATCGCGGGGAAATGGATGAAGGTGAGTTATTGTGGATTGCTCGTCATGCGAATGAATTTGCCGGGAGATTGCTAGTACCTGTCGAACCATTGTATGAAATGGTCGAGGGACTTAAACCTCGGATTGAAATTCTTCGAAAGAAAGTGGGTAATTCTGGTTTGGATGAACTGGATGTAGATGTACGGCTCCGTGATGCGGTTGCCACCACATTATCTCAAAGGTTTAATGTATTGCCTTCTGTAATAAGTAACCGTCTTCGGGTAGAAAAGATTAAGCTCTGACTATCAGAATAGTCTCAACGTTCTTTCAGGTAGTAAACCTCCCCAGATACAAACTTTTGCAGGTATCCTCATGATTAAATACAAGCCCTATTCTCATCGCCTGGTAATAAGGATTTTCTATTTATTTTCATGGTCAGGTAATTTTCGCAGCCGGTACGCATTAGAAAGTGAAATATAATGCCACTTTCCTGCATCTGGGGTCTGGGTGTGAACATAAGTTTGAATTTTTTGGCCTCGGATTATTTTGTAATTTGCGATTTGTCCTTGAAGTATATGAAAACGTAACTTCAGGGCATAATTTGTGATTTATGAGCCAACGGCGAGTTCTTGCTGCCATTATGTTCACCGACATCGTCGGCTACAACTTATATTTGTAATTATGGTGCTTAATTATCAAGGTAATGATTAAAACCCTACTGCTCTTTTTCCTTTTACCCGGTTTCTTAGTGAATCCTCCACTTGAAATTCCCCAAAAGGAAACGATCTATGTGGCCAGCATCAGTTGGCACACCGTAGTAGTGGTACCGGGCTACAGTTTACCCGACTCAATCTGGCCTGAGGGGTATGATTATTCCCAGGCAGCCTACCTGGAAATCGGCTGGGGAGACCGTGATTTTTACCAGGATCTGGGCTTCAACCTTTGGTATGCCATCAAAGCCGCCCTTTGGCCCACCGCCTCCGTACTGCATGTCAATCCATTACCTGGAAATGTGGAAAACTATTATTACAACACCGAAGCCGTGAGACTTCAAGTCACCAGAAAGGAGCTCGAGGCACTCACCCAATATTTGTTGAAGCATTTTGATTTCAATGAAGAGGGCAAGCTCATCCCCCTCCAACCCGGGATCTATGATGACAGTCAGTTTTTTGCCGGACGCACTAGTTATTATTTTCCCAAAAACTCCAATGTATGGACCGCCCAGTCACTGAGGCGAACTGGTTTTTCCAATATCCCTATTTTGCTGCAAACTACTGGAATGGTGATGAACAAAGCCGACAATTACGGCGAAAGAGTGGGTAAAAACGCTGGTTTAAAATGATTTGCCATCTCATTGTTGCTAATAATTGTATATTTAATTAGGTTCCCTTGAAAATTAAGCAAAGAACACTGCATAAGGATTTATTAGTATCTTATTAATAAGATACGTGTAATTTTTGGCAAAATATTGGCACGAAAACATATCACTACCATTACGAAAAAATAACTTATTTCGTTCCTGCATTGAAAATTTGGTTCTGGCTTGTCCAGGTTAGGATATTATGATATTATAAACCATTTTTTCTTTCAAGTAATTCCCGAATTCCTTAACTTGAACTTTAAACTGCTACAATGCCACAATCCCGCGAGCTTGCTGCCATCATGCCTGGCCACCTAAGACTCGGCGAAGGTGGATTTACCGATTTATCGTCCGGATTTCCAATCTTTATCGGAATTAAGGACATAGTATCAAATGCGCTTATTTTGTTAAATATTGAAGATAATGTTTGAAAGACGATTGGCGGCTATAATGCCCGATTGCCGGTAGGCAGGTTTACGGGCATTGTCGGCTACACTTCCCTGATGATGAATGATTCTGCCAGGGCCTTGGAACCGGTACGTTATTCAGTATTACCATATTATTCAAACTGATTTAGTATTCGTGTTGAATGTCATCATTCACTTTTAAAATGTGGAAAAACGAAATCCCCATTTATTTTTATTAAATTGAGCAGTTTCCAACAGAGAAATATTTATGAATTTCCTACGAAGCGTAACCTATATCATTAACTATAAAACTATAGTTATTGCAATTCTCTCTGTTTTTGCAACCGGGCTTTGTATTGAGTTTGATATCTATGCCGACTTTCCATTGACCCTGGTCGGTATTGCCATCGTATTCCCCATCGTTTTTTCTATCAACAGCGCCTATAAAAGAAGAGAAAGAGCCCTTCAAGCTCTGGCTGAGATACGAGGCTATGCATTGGGGATTTACCAGTCTGCAAAAAACCTGATGGATGAATTCCGGAAAGAGGATGATGAGAGGCTCCAATTAAAAATTGTTGAGCTTTTCGAGGCATTAAAGGTATTTCTGGAAAGCCCACATGATAAATCAAATGAACCTGAAAAAAATATTTATATAAAATTAGATGAAATCTCAAAAGAAGTCCGTTACCTGAAAGATCAGGGACTCGCTGGAAGATTTGCTTCCCGACTCAATCAATACCTGACCCGGCTCACTGTGGCTATCGATAAAATGAAAGTAATCTTTTATTATAGGACCCCGCGAACTCTCAGAGCATACAGCAAAGTTTTTATTTTCTCTTTCCCCGTGATTTACGCTCCATACTTTGCCCTGATTGCAACAGATTATACTCAGGGGTTAGGATACGTAATGCCTGTTCTGTTCAGTTTTATTCTCATCAGCCTTGACAATATCCAGGAACATCTTGAAGACCCCTACGACCAGATTGGAGAAGATGATATCACAATGGACATCGATGATATCAAAGTAATGTTAGGTAAGGATGTTTGATTCCTTAATCAGTCAGAATCTATCTTTGCCATTATTAGCTTTCATCTTTTAGCCATTATTACTAAATTGAACAGATATTGCCCGAAAATAATATCCCTGGCATCATGAAAAGCAAAATATATCTCATCTCTACCCTCCTGCTTTTGGCAGCATACGCGCATGGCCAAAAAATCTCAAAAGAAAAGCAAAAAATTATTGATGCTCTTGACCAAAAACAGGCCTTGTATTCCGGAACGGCCATGCAAATATGGAACCATGCCGAGATCGGATACAAAGAATTCAAAAGTTGTGTGCTCCTTCAGGACCTGTTGAAAAAAGAAGGGTTTGAAGTTGAAGAAGGTGTTGCATCTCTGCCTACCGGATTTATTGCCTCATATGGTTCCGGCAAACCAGTTGTCGGTATTCTTGCCGAATATGATGCGCTTCCCGGTGTTTCGCAGGAAGCCGTACCCTACCAAAAAGAACGGGAAGATGGTACGAAATCAGGACATGCTTGTGGACATCATCTCTTTGGCACGGGAGGAGTGGCGGCAGCTGTTGAAGTAAAAAACTGGCTTTCTGAAACCGGTTCACAAGGAACTATACGAGTATATGGGACACCAGCTGAAGAAGGTGGTTCAGGGAAAGTTTATATGGCAAGGGATGGTCTCTTTGACGATGTAGATGTCGCCATGTACTGGCATCCAGGCAATCAGAATTCCGTGAGAGTGGCATCCAACCTGGCAATAGCATCGGTGAAATATCGATTTAAAGGTATTTCCACACATGCAGCAGGAGCCCCCGAACGCGGAAGAAGTGCGCTGGATGGCGTGGAATCAATGAACTATATGATGAATCTCATGCGAGAACACGTGCCTGCAGAAAGCCGGATCCACTATGTGATCACGAAAGGAGGAGAGGCACCCAATGTGGTCCCGGCCTTTGCTGAGGTTTATTATTTCTTAAGACATCCGGATATGCAATTGGTCAAAGATATTTTGGAAAGATCTATAAAAGCGGCTGAAGGAGCAGCCCGGGGAACAGGCACTACCATGGAATATGAACTGACAGGTGGTTCTTTCAATATTTTACCAAATACAGTACTGGCAAAAGTCATGTATAAGAACCTTACAATGGTCGGAGGCGTCAACTATTCACCTGAAGAGCGTGAATTTGCTGAAAAGCTCATGACAACTTATAAATCCGACGGTTTGACACCTGAAATGGCAGCTCAGGTAGAGCCATTTGTAATTTCAGAAATAGCTGCGAATTACTCTACTGATGCAGGCGATGTAAGCTGGATCGTACCCATGGTAAGTATGTCTTCGGCCACATGGCCTCCCGGTACTCCGGGGCATAGCTGGCAGGCCGTGGCAGCCGGTGGCACAAGTATGGGTGTAAAAGGGATGATGGTCTCCTCCAAAACGATGGCCATGACGGTAATTGACATTTTTAAGGATCCTTCTATCGTTGATAAAGCAAAAGCCGAACTGGAAAAAAGACGCGGCAAGGACTTTGTATATAAACCGATAATAGGTGATCGCGAGCCGGCCCTGGATTATGCAGGAGAGCACTAGGAACTTGAAAAATGCAAAATAGACGAACTTTTATTTCACGGTAATTGACAGCATGATCTCGT
Organism: Bacteroidota bacterium; assembly: GCA_022571715.1. GTDB lineage: Bacteria > Bacteroidota > Bacteroidia > Cytophagales > Cyclobacteriaceae > SZUA-230. The sequence continues at coordinate 6,261 of JACZXH010000057.1, forward strand.
TTAGCTATGGCAATTACTAATAGGGTAAATGCCATTTAATTATGATTTAGTTATTCGTAATGATTATCGGTTATTTAGAGTCAGTCCATAAAGTCGTTCATTCAAAGAAAAATTGAATAAATTTATAGAATTACCCATTTAGGTATCAAAACATTGGTATACAATAAATTACAAATCATCCAGGCTATATTTTAAATTAGGGTTGCAATCTGCAACTATACAGGACTAAAGTCCTTTCTCTTATTAGTACTACTAACCCCAGGCTGACCGGCAGGCATGGCAATTTTTCTATATTGCAAGTTTATAGATAGACTCTCTTATATAACTAAAATGTAAACGATTGAAAAACTGCGCTTTACGTTTTCGTTATTTTTACCGAATGAAAGAACCGATCTTTTGAGAGACTATTTAGTTATTAGCTATTCAGAAACTTTTGGAATCTTTGTTTGGAAGCTTAGTGTCCTGGTCAGGATCCTGGATTAAGAATCCAAAGAAGGTGTTATTCACGTTGTAAGAAACCTGTGAGATACCGTTGTAGTAGAGATGTATCCGGTTCGTTCACAAAACTTTCAATTGCTTTATCAATCTTGTGCCGGCTGATTATCTCAGACCGACTTTCAAATACAGCTCTATTGTATTCTTTGGTAAACTCCGGATGTCCCTGGATACCCAGGAAGCGGTCTCCCAAAGCAAACATGGCAATTAGACAATCCCGGGATTTTGACAATATCTTTGAATTCGAGGGCAATTTCGTGACCTGATCCTGGCATAGCATCAACATGTTATAAGGAGATTTGTAAGGTTCCATCCAGGATTCCTTCTCCAGCAACTCAAATTCATGAACGCCGATTACAATCCCGTTTGCATCTCTTTCTACCTTGCCTCCTAACGCCTCGGCAATCATCTGATGTCCAAAGCATACACCAAGTACCGTCTTGCCGGCATCATATGCCTTGCGGGTAAAATCTTTAAGCTCCTGAATCCATGGAATGTTATCGTACACGGAGTATTTCGATCCCGAAATGACATACGAATCAAATTCCTCGATATCCGGAAAATCTCCATCGCATACAAAACATGATACCAAATCTATATCCGGCAACAGGTTACCAAACATCTCCGGATACCCACCGTGTTCCCCCTGGAACTGAGGGAGTACGTGATCACAAACCAGCAGGGCTGTTTTCATGTCAAATGTTTGATAATTGATGTTTTCATCGTAAATATCTTATCGATTTCGCTTTTTTTAGTGGTGGAAATAGATTTTGCCAAAATTTTAATGAATTCTTCGTTTTCCTGAATCAGAAATTACAAAACTCTTATCAGTGCCATTAACCAACATCGTATTTCTAATAATCTTCAGCCAAATCAACACTCTCATCGTACATCACACATGGAACATCACTCAGGAGTGACATAAGCTGCCATAATTCCTCCATCCACAACAAACTCCGTTCCGGTAACAAATGAGGAGTCATCAGAAGCCAGGAATAGCGCGGCCCTGGCAATCTCTTCGGCTTCGCCAAAGCGGCCCATAGGGATGTGAACGAGGCGCCTTTGTTTTTTCTCTTCTGTGTCCAGGAACTTCATAAGCAGCTCTGTTCGAAGTGGGCCCGGGCAGAGCGCGTTAACGCGGATATTTTCCCGGGCATGAATTACAGCGAGTTCTCTCGATAGCGCGATAACAGCGCCCTTGCTTGCCGTGTAAGCGATCTGTGGTGTAGCCGCACCCATTAAACCGACAAACGACGCGGTGTTCACAATTACGCCCCCACCCGCACGTCGCAACGCTGGAATCCCATGTTTGCATCCCAGAAAAACTCCTTTCGCATTTATGTTCATGGTGAGATCCCAGGTTTCTTCCGAGGTAGTTTCCACGTTGTCATCATTAGAATCCATGACGCCTGCGTTGTTAAACAGGATGTCCAACCGGCCGAAGGTGCTTTCGGCATGTTCGATCATGCCTTTGCAATCATTATCACTTGTCACATTTGCCAGTACAAACGAGGCTTCACCCCCCGCTTGTTGAATGGATTCAACGGTTTGAATTCCTCCCTGTTCATCTATATCGGCCACAACAACCCTGGCGCCCTCGCTTGCAAAGAGAAGAGCAGAGGCCCTGCCAATTCCGCTGCTTGCGCCAGTAATTAAGGCTACTTTATCTTTTAATCTCATTTACTTTTTAAAAGGTTAGATTCGTTCAAAATATCTTCGACGTTCCCAGTCGGTAACGGAGGAGTCGTAGGCAGCGATCTCACTTTCAAAGAAATGTGAATAGTGCCTGATCACTTTTTTCCCAAATGCTTCTTTCGCAAAATCGCTGCGTGCAAAATGATCCGTAGCTTCCCTCAGGGTTTTGGGAACATGTTTCAATTCCTTTGCGACATAAGCATTCCCTTCGAAACATTCCGGGGGCTCGATCTTTTCCCGGATGCCTTTCAATCCCGAGGCTATCGAAGCAGCAAAAGCCAAATAAGGATTACAATCCGCACCTGGGATCCGGCATTCGATGCGTAAAGAATCCGCTTCACCTACCACGCGAAATCCGACGGTGCGGTTATCGCGACTCCATGCAAGGCGGGTAGGTGCCCAGGAAGCATCAACATATCGTTTATAAGAGTTTACTGTGGGAGCGTAGAAAGGCATTACATCCTTAACGTACCTGATCCACCCTCCCAGAAACCATCCAAATACTTTCGAAGCGGTTACAGGACCGTAGCTGTCGTTACCAATGAAAACATTCTTGCCGTCTTTCCAGAGACTAACATGGAGATGACAGCTTGAACCCGCCTGATCCGTCCGGAACTTGGCCATAAAAGTGATGGACAAGCCTTGCTGATCAGCCAGCTCTTTCAGGCACTGTTTATAAATAATGTGGCGGTCGGCCATATCCAAAGCGTTGGAATACCGGACATTCAGTTCGTGCTGTCCTAATCCCCACTCCCCTTTGGAATTTTCGACCGGTACACCTGAATTTCTCAGATGTCTTCTGGCTGCAGAGGTGTATTTTTCGATACGCGAGCCTTGAAGAATGTGATAATCCTCCAGATACCAGCCTACAGGCGTCAAGTTCTGAAAGTTATTTTCGTGGACCGATCGGTAATCATTTTCGAACAGATAATATTCCAATTCTGATGCAGCAAACGACTCATAACCAATCTGTTGACTCTTTTTAATCTGATTTTTTAGAATAGACCTGGGGGCTTCCGGGGTAATGGTGTGGCTCTTTTCATTGTGGACATCACATAAAATTATCGCTGTTTTCTCAAGCCAGTCGGCAACACGAAGGGTCGTAACATCGGGGACCAGATGAAAATCCCCATAACCTAATTCCCAGTTTGCAAAATCATATCCGGGAACGGGTTCCATTTCCATATCGGCGGTGAGTAAATAATCGCATGCATGGGCGCCTTCCACGATCACACTTTCCAGGAAAAAGTCAGCATCAAATCGTTTCCCCATTAATCTCCCGTAGTGATCTGCAAAAGCAGAAATAACTGTATCGATCTCTTCCGAATTTACTTTCGTCTTCAGGTCATCGATGGTCAGCAGTCCCTTGATCTCCATGAGTAAATTGCTTACGGTTTGTAAGTTTGAACCAAATATAGGTAATAATTAAAATCCCAAAATAAATCATTGCCTGAATGGGATTATAAATCGTCACAGCTACAAAGGCAACCGTAGCAATTATCAAGGCGATTACGGGCGTCACGGGATAGAATGGTACTTTGAATGGCCTTTCCATATTGGGGAATTTTCGCCGGAGTTGGATAACCGAAACCATAGAGATAATGTACAGACTCAACGCACCGAAGCAGGCGATTGTGATGATCTCTCCTGTTTTGCCGGTGAACAAGGCAACAATTCCAATGCCCATGTTGACAAGAAGCGCGTTTGCCGGCGTCTTGAATTTTGGACTGATCTTTCCTAGTGCAGGCGGCCCGTAATTAACGCGTCCGAATTCATAGGAGGCGCGGCCCGCCACCAGGATGATGCCGTGGAAGGAAGCGATGAGACCAAACAAACCAATAATACCCACGAGTTTGAACATTATGTGCTGTTTTCCGACGGCGTTAGCTATTGCGAGTGGCAGTGGTGAATCGGAGGCTTCATTATTGGCAGGATCGAACACAACAGTTTCCCATCCGTTTACCCCTACAGAAAATGTGAAAGTCAGGACACAGAGGACCACCAAAGTAAAAATAGCAGATCCGAATCCGATGAGAATATTTTTCTGTGGGTTGATGGTCTCTTCAGCTACGTTAGCAACACCTTCAATGGCCAGGAAAAACCAGATTGCAAAAGGGATGGCAGCAAACACTCCGGACCAGCCATTAGGTAAAGCATTATGCTTGAGATTGTCCAACTCGAATTCCGGAGCGGTGGAGAAAAAGAACAAAACTAAACCTAAAACAGCCAGTATCGTGAAAAATAATTCGAATGTTGCCGCTGCCTGAATTCCGTAAATGTTAAGGGTTGTGAAAAGAGCATAGAAGGCTATAGCGATCGCCACGGTGGGAATGGTAGGGAGAAACAAATTCACATAGGCGCCAATGGCCAAAGATATGGCAGGTGGGGCAAAGGTGAACTCAATATTCTGGGCCATCCCCGCAAAGAATCCCCAATCTTTGCCTAACGCTTTCATCCCGTAGTCAAAAGCACCCCCTGCTTTCGGAATCGCACATGCCATTTCTGTATAACTGAATGTGAAAGTCAGGTACATGATGATAATGAAGACCGTGGCAATTGCCAATCCAAGTGTACCTCCCTGTTCTAATCCCAGATTCCACCCAAAATACATGCCGGAAATCACATACCCTACACCCAGACCCCATAGCATAACGGGTCCAAGTTTTCGTTCAAGATGCGGCGTAGATTGTGTGGTTTTGTTCATGGAACCTAAAAATAGTGATTACCGTGGTAGTTACCACAACTGGACCACACGGTAAATATACCTGGATGACTAAATTTGTTGATTTGTAGACAATTCTTCAGTAAAGCTTACTTATTGGCCCGTGTATATTTGTTTATAAGGCCATCCATTGAAAATTTATCCCACTCGCGTGGAAGTATCAATAAGGTCACCAACAGCATAGTTCGATACATCACGTGCGATAAATTCCAGACAGGATCTGCTAATCCATGCCCGAATGTGACAATTACCAATACAGATGCTAATGCATATAATGCATAATCTCTTTTTAACCCCAACACAACCAATAATCCTGCAATAAGTTCAACATAAGAGGTATAATATGCAGTGGCCCGGATTATGAACTCAGGTAATAAGTCCTTATACGTGCCATAAAAGAAATCCATATTATACACATTCTCAACGCCCCAGGTAAAGACTTTACCAAATCCCTGCATTAGAAATATAAATCCCAGAATCAACCGTAGGGTTAGCACGGCTATAGACTTGTTCAAATTCATAGGGTTGCAATATATGTTAATTTCGTTTATCTGAAAGTGAACAAGAACAGGTACATGGCCGGCTTTCGTTCTCCCGAACTAATGGCTTTTACGTTTTTTGAAAAGACATGCAGTTTGAAACGTTCATAGCATAAGTATTTTTTTTCTTCTCAATAGGAAACTTTAAATTTAGAGGAATTATATTTATATAAATTATGAAAAACCTTAAGCTGTTTTTAATTTCATTAATGATTTCTATTCCCAGCCTGGCCCAGGATAGGGTATCCGGTCAAACTTTCGCCACACGTTCAGAGATAATCGCCCAAAATGGCATGGCCGCGACCAGTCAACCCCTGGCCACTCAGGTAGCTCTGGATATTTTAAAAAAAGGCGGGAACGCCCTGGATGCAGCCATTGCTGCCAATGCGATGCTTGGACTTGTGGAACCTCATGCCTGCGGAATTGGAGGCGATATTTTTGCTATCATCTGGGATGCTAAAACCAAAAAACTGTATGGGTTTAATGGTAGTGGGAGAGCTCCTGCTAAGCTTACTCAAAAGTATTTTGTCGATAATGGGATGAATTATGTTCCCTTCCTTGGCCCACTTCCCATTACCGTTCCTGGTTGCGTAGATGGATGGTTTGTGATGCACGAAAGATTTGGATCATTGCCTATGGCTGAAATCCTCCAGCCGTCAATAGATTATGCACGAAAGGGCTTTCCTGTTTCTGAAGTGATTTCCTGGCAAATGTCGAATCAATGGGCGCGGAGAAAAGACCTTCCAGGCTTTAAGGAAACCTATATGCCAAACGGAATTTCTACTCCAATGAAGGGTGAGATATTTAAAAACCCGGATCTGGCCAATACATATGAACTATTGGCAAAAGGAGGCAAAAAGGCATTTTATGAGGGAGATATTGCCATTACGATAGATAAATACATGAAAGAGAATGGAGGTTTTCTTTCTTATGAGGATATGAAAAACCATACTTCGGAATGGATTGATCCGGTAAGCACTAACTATCGTGGTTATGATATATGGGAATTGCCTCCAAACGGACAGGGAATAGCGGCCTTGCAAATGCTGAACATCCTTGAAGCGTATGATATCAGGGAAATGGGTTTCGGTAGCATTGAGTACCTGCATATATTAACCGAGGCTAAAAAATTAGCCTATGAAGACCGGGCCAAATATTATGCGGACGCGGACTTTAACGAGATTCCGGTTGAGCAATTGATTTCTAAAGCGTATGCGGCGAAACGAAGAGCGTTAATTGATCCGAATAAGGCTGCCAGAACGTATCCGGTGAGTGATTTGGAAATAGAAAGAGGCAACACCACCTATCTCACCACAGCCGACAAAGAGGGAAATATGGTTTCTCTTATCCAAAGCATATACGCTGAGTTTGGTTCAGGAATGGTTCCCAGTGGCCTAGGCTTTGTTTTACAAAACCGTGGACAGATGTTTAATGTACAGGACCCTGACCATTTTAATGCTCTGGAACCTGGTAAGAGGCCTTTTCATACCATTATTCCAGCCTTTATCACGAAGGACGGCAAGCCTTACATGAGTTTTGGTTTGATGGGTGGAGCGGTTCAACCCCAGGGCCATGTACAGATCGTGGTGAATATCCTAGATTTTGATATGGGGTTACAGGAAGCCGGAGATGCTCCACGTATGCGACATATCGGTTCATCACAACCTACGGGTTCAAAAATGACCAATGGGGGTTCGCTAAACCTGGAAAGTGGATTTGATTATAGCACCATTCGAGGGTTGGAAGCAAAAGGCCATCGCATCGAGTTTGGTGTGGGAATTTATGGCGGTTACCAGGCTATATTATATGATGCTGCCAATAAAGTATATTATGGCGCTTCAGAATCTCGGAAAGACGGACAGGCTGCAGGGTATTAGCAGCGATTGGACTGTCTACTAATCCCCAAAGTCTTTAGAAAATCGTTTTAAAACTGTTCAGTTAATTCTGAGATCAATAAACTTTTGACCAAACTCCGTGCATATTGAGAATACCAAATTAGTAGACTATCAGCTTCTGAAACGGGATTAAAAGAAATATGTAATAATGGGTTATTTATTCTAATAGTCTTACCGACCTTTCTTCGTGTATTTTGTGTTACTATTGTTCAAGTATCTCTTCAGCGTCAGACCCTTTCCCTTTGAAATGCTTGTCTAGAAACTTCAATACTTCTTTTGAAGCTGTAATGTTGTTTTCCTTTTTCAAAAAACCATGGCCTTCATCATCGAAGATCACATATTCAACTTCTACTCCGTTGGCCCTCGCCTGCTCTACAATCTCATCGGATTCAACTTTCAGAACACGCGGGTCATTACTGCCCTGCAATACTATAAATGGCTTCGTAATCTGGTCGGCAAAAAATAAGGGAGATTTATTGTATAAAAACATTGTGTCAACCTCCGGGTTACCGAGTTCGGCGTACAAAGCATCTTTGAATGACTCCCACCAGGGAGGTATGCTCCTCAATGTACGCAACCAGTTGGTTACACCAAAGTAATTTACACCCAGGCTAAATTCTTCAGGTGCAAATGCCAGTGCGGCCATTACCATATATCCCCCATAACTTCCACCCATGATGCCAACCTTTTCCATATCTACATAACCGAGCGAAGCAAGGAATTTTTTCGATTCAATGCAATCCCTTAAATCTTCATCACCATGTTTCAGGTCGTCCGCAGCAAAGAATGTTTTACCATAACCACTACTTCCACGATTGTTAACTGCCAGGATTACATAACCATGATTTACAAAATACTGGATCCGGTCGGTATAGTTCAGCCTGGTTTGGCCACCCGGGCCACCATGGATCATGAGCATGGCAGGCACTTTTTCATCAGGGGCCAATCCTTTCGGTTTGTAAAGTATGGCGGGAATTTCCATCCCATCAAACGACTTAAATCGAACCACTTCCCCGTCAACGAGGTCATTCTGATCAATTTCCGGATTCATCGTATCTGTAAGTTGCCTCAAATCGCCCGTTTCAAAGTTGTAAACAAACAAATTGGAGGGCGATTTTGAACTGCTGACATAAAAGGACATTAAGTTTTCACTGTCTGAGATATTTACTGAAGTAATTTCACCCGCGGGCATCTCTGGTAATGTAACGAGCGAACCGTCGGACTCATTAAAGACTTTTATTTCTGTCCGCGCATCGTTGTTTATTCCTACTACTTGATATTTTCCATTCTGCGAAAGGTACGCGTAGGAAATATCCCAATCCTCCTTAAGTTCATCCGCATGTTTTCCTGAATGTATATCGTAACTTTTGAGGTACATAAACTCATTTCCTTCATCTGTCAGGTAGTATAGTTTAGAGTCATCTAGATTGAAGTATTGCGGCTTATATTGAACATTGCCTTCATGGACTGATAGATGCATGGTTTCACCCGACTCAGTATCAAGCAGGTACATTTCGGAGTTATTGTTCGTTATGGATTTAGATAGTGTTAGGTAGCGGTCATTATTGGATATAGCACTTACATTTAAACCTTCCGCATTTTCATACACTATAACTGTTGGAAACACCTGGTTCTCACTACCATCCGTAATTTTTACAGTGGTTTGATAAAGGTCAAAATACCTTGGGTCCCGCTTGTTGGAGCCATAATAAAATTTTGTTTTTGCATGATTCCATCCATAAAAATTGGACTTTGCCGTTGAATCGGGGGTAAGGTCCTTGGTTTCTCCATTTTCATCACGCAGGTAAATATGGCTGATCTCATTGCCTCCCTGGTCGCTTGTATAAATAATGCGTTCATCTTCAGGGAAATAGGACTGGCCGAATATCGCATCCGAAGTACTGTTCGTAAGCTGGGTACGATTTCCGGTAGCAATATCAATTTCATAAGCATTGTATATTCCGGATTCCTTGCTGTTGAGAAGGATTTTCAATTCATCAGGGGAAAATGAACTGCCAAATACACGTTCAACATTCATGAACTGTTCAATGGTGTATATATTAGGTTTTTCTGGAAAATATGTGTCCTGTGGAGAACAGGAAAAAACAAGGAATACAATTAAAAAAGCCAGTGGGAAATTCAAGTTTTTCATCAATTGATTGTCGGTTTTGTTGTTTAAAAAAGAGGAATATAGATAAATATATATTGGGTATCAAGTCAAATTATCTGGTCGGTTTCAGGAATCGGGAAATATTCATTTTCTTCCCATCAACTTCCCGGCGCAAACCTGACTTTGATGATCTTGTATTTGGATCTATCATATTCAGATTACAAGAATTTGTACGAAGCTACACGTAGTCACGAATTGCATTCGTGGTGGGACAGCATGCATGAAAACAAATTTGCACCCCGTTATAGAGGGTTGACAACACTATTTTCTACTTTAAATGGTATGCCCACCGGTCAATTTCGTGTATTATTCTATGTAACCACGTAAAAAAACAGTCACATATAAAACGCAACTGCATGATTATCATTGCTCCCCAGGTAGGACTTGAACCTACGACCCCCTGATTAACAGTCAGATGCTCTAACCAACTGAGCTACTGAGGAATGTTACCCTTTCAAAATCACTTTTGTCTGAAATGAGAGTGCAATATTACCGTAACAACCAGAAATTTCCAATATCCGCCATCAATTATCAACCTAATGATTCATTGTCTTCAATCGGTATTTCCTATATTTATTTTTTAATATTTATTATGAAACTCATTGTCAAATTACTTCTGTACGCGGTAGCCATACTCATAACCTCGTACCTGCTGCCAGGCGTGCATGTTGAGGATTTTACCTCCGCATTTATTCTGGCTGGTGTACTTGCGCTGCTTAACATCACCATCAAACCCCTGCTTATCATCCTTACCATTCCTTTTACGGTAATTACCCTCGGCCTGTTTCTAATTGTGATAAATGCACTAATTATTTTGCTTGCTGATTCGATCATACCCGGAACCAACATTGACGGATTCTGGTGGGCTGTTCTGTTTAGTTTTATTGTATCTATTTTAAACGGAATTTTCTCAGGACTCACAAAAAAAGACCGCAATATTAAAATGAGGTAGGTGCCATTGGCAGAATCAATTCCTATTTATATGGGTAATTGATAGCAAATAATATCAGGAATATAGTCACACAACATACCAAACCAGTCAGAAATGCGGTGTATGAAATCGCAAGCAACCTGTATTTGCGATTCAGTATTCTGCCGTAATTATATAAATCCAGGATCAGGCTTTTATAAATATTCTCATTTGAGCTTAGTACCTCGTCCATCTTTTCCATGTATTCCTCCACGGTCATGTGACTAAAGTTTCCGAAAAAAAGCAAACTGTTTCGTTTCAAATCCGGGATTCCTTTTCGGATTCTCGGTTTAGCAGCCAGCAGCGAGAAAACGGCAGATATTGTACAGGACAGAAGTAAAATAATCAGTGGCGGTGTAATTTGTGTATATTCAAGAAAAGGCCAGATTCGGATCGATGCTCCTGTTCCCAGCAAAGCAACGACCAGAGAAATGATAATGGTGTTGATGCTGATAATGATATTAGCCTTATTGTCAGCAATGGATATGTGATCGGCCTGATTCCGGATAGTGATACGGAACAATGTATCCTTTCCCCTTCCACGCACCCATTGTTCGGATTCAGACAGCGGGCTGTCCGGTTTGCCCGGAATGCCCGTTTCTTCTGTAATATTTATATTTTCATTTTCAGATCGTTGCATTCCGTTATGAGTATGTTATTTTTTATTTAAAATTATGCTGTTTTCGTGATCAAATAACACATCATTTACCATTAGTGTTATAATCTATCTGCTAAAATTACTCCAATTTACATGATAATAAAAAAAAAAATTGTTGCAACCTTTATAATTATTCTGTTTTTAACCAGTATCCTTACCGCAATTTACACACAAAAGGAATCTTCACGATAACCTGGATCAGACAATTTTGCCGGACCTATCATGTATATAATAAATCATCCCCTAATAGACTGATATATGATATTTTTTCATATATTGTTTTTAAATTATAAAAAACTTGTTGAAATATAGGTATGGGGGTTGAGTTGAGTTACTTTATTTAGTACCTTTGCACCCGTTTATTACTTGCTAATACTTACAGGTAATAACATATTTTGGTAAAATGCCCATATCCGCTACATAGAGCTGTTATAAATTTGCGGTTAAACTATTTATATGAGACAACTAAAAATAACCCAAAACATCACGAACCGTGAGAGTGCCTCTTTGGAAAAGTACTTTCAGGATGTAAACAAGGTAGAAATGATCACACCTGAAATGGAAGTAGAACTTGCCAAAAGAATTCAGGATGGAGATCATCTTGCATTGGAGAAATTGGTGAAAGCCAATCTGAGGTTTGTAGTTTCTGTTGCTAAACAGTACCAGAACAGAAGCCTTACACTAAATGACCTCATTAATGAGGGCAATCTTGGACTGATCAAAGCCGCTCAGAAATTTGACCACACCAGAGGATTTAAATTTATTTCATATGCAGTATGGTGGATACGTCAGTCAATTATGCAGGCGCTCGCTGAACATTCACGTATGGTACGGCTGCCTTTAAACAGAGTTGGTACACTAAGTAAGGTTAAAAGAGCTGAATCTGATCTGGAGCAAAATTTGGAAAGAATGCCTACGGAAGCCGAACTGGCAGATTTTCTTTCCATGACTGAAGATGAAGTGAAAAATACACTGAATTCTAACTCCAAGCAAATGTCAGTGGACGCACCATTTCATGAAGGCGAATCCAACTCCCTGCTTGATGTACTTCGGGATCCTAATCTGGAAGATACTGATAAGAAGGTTGCTTATTACGATTCGCTAAGCATTGAAACAGAACGCTCTTTGTCGCAATTAAAGCATAAAGATATGCAAGTGATCAAGATGTTCTATGGAATTGGCTATGATTCACCAATGTCTCTTGAAAAAATAGGTGAAGAACTTGGACTCACCAGAGAACGTGTAAGACAAATAAAAGAAAAGGCGCTCCGTCAGCTGCGGCATACCGCAAGACAGAGCCAGCTGGCAGAGTATCTTGGTTAGTATATCAAATTAGTTTTCATAAAAAAACGCCTTCCCGAAACGGAGGCGTTTTTTTGTGTGTTGTTAGTACGCATTTACTTTTTTGAAAAGAACTATATCTGACTCCCGGGTACATCGATACGATGACTTTCATTATTAGGGTAACATTCGATAGATTCTTCAGTCACTTCGCTTCCTCTGAATTACGGTAATGATGAGATTCTTCCCACATTTGTTTCACCACAGTGGAAAGGTTACTTCAGTGTCTTATCCCTCGAACTATGTCAGCTGCGGAAGTTACTTCCGTTTCTTATCCTTCGACCCACGCTGTTACTTCTTCCAGCGTCGGATTCTTTACTTCATTGAGTTTCATCTTTTTCCGCATACCACATACATCATTAAAAAGTTTTCCGGGAACGGCAACTTTTAGCTTGTCGATAGTATGTATTCCCAACTTTTGCAGTACCGGTATCAGTTCTTCCCTAACGCCAGCTTGCACATAATCATCAAGGGTAGCGTAGTCCTGTTTTTTCTCAGGCTTCATCTGCGGAAAAAATATAACATCCTGAATGGAAGGCTGATTGGTCATGATCATGGTAAGTCTGTCGATACCCACACCAAGTCCGGCTGTGGGAGGCATTCCGTATTCAATAGAACGGAGAAAATCTTCGTCCAGCGTCATTGCTTCTTCGTCGCCACGTCGCCCGAGTTCAAGTTGATCTTCAAAACGCTTTCTCTGATCTATAGGATCATTGAGTTCTGAAAACGCATTACATATTTCTTTCCCGTTAATAATGGCCTCAAACCGTTCTGCAAGACCTTCTATTGAACGATGCTTTTTAGCCAATGGCGACATCTCAACCGGATAGTCAGTAATATAGGTTGGTTGGATCAGCTTCGGCTCACACTTCTCGCCAAAAATCTCATCAATCAGTTTTCCTTTTCCCATGGTTTCATCAATGGGTACATGTAGTTTATCGGCAGTTTCAATCAACATTTTTTCATCCATTTCACTGATATCAATACCCGTAAAATGTTCAATTACTTCAAACATTGTAAACCGCCTCCAGGGACGCTTGAAATCAATCAGGTGTTCCCCTACCTGTACCTTAGTAATCCCATGAAGGTCCATGGCCACTTTCTCAATCATTTCCTCCACCAAGTCCATCATCCAGAAGTAGTCTTTGTAAGCCACATATAGCTCCATCATGGTAAATTCAGGATTATGAAACCTTGACATCCCCTCATTTCGAAAGTCTTTGGAGAACTCATAAACACCTTCATATCCGCCTACAATAAGTCTTTTGAGATACAACTCATTTGCAATCCGCAGATACAGTGTCATATCAAGCACATTATGATGGGTTTTGAACGGTTTGGCGGCAGCACCCCCGTACAGAGGTTGCAATACGGGTGTTTCTACTTCCAGATAGCCTTTCGCATCTAAAAACTGACGCATCGAGTTCACGAGTTTGTTTCGTTGTCGGAATGTTTCCCGTACCTGTGGGTTTACAATCAGGTCAACGTAACGCTGCCGGTATTTCATTTCCTGATCGCTGAAGGCATCATGTATTTTTATCTTACCTTCCTCATCCGTACTTTCTTTCACAACGGGCAACGGCCTGAGTGATTTTGTCAACAGCTTCAGTTCCTTTACATAAACAGAAGTTTCACCCGTTTTTGTTTTAAACACATAACCCTGTACGCCTATGATATCGCCAATATCCAGCAGCTTTTTAAAAACGATGTTATAAAGTGTCTTATCCTCGCCAGGGCACAGGTGGTCACGCCTAAGATAAATCTGAATCCGTCCTGTTTCATCCTGAATTTCTGCAAATGAAGCCGATCCCATAATCCTGCGGTTCATTATTCGGCCTGCCAGTGATACCTCTTTGTAATCATTGGATTTGTCTTCTGAGAATTGGTCCTTGATTTCCAAAGCTTTATGGGTAACTTCATACAATTCGGGCGGATAGCTGTTAATCGCTAACTTCTTTAATTCGTCAAGGGCCTTCCTTCTTACAATTTCCTGATCACTGAGGTGCATTAAAATCAATTCAAAATATGGAGTGAAAAAGAATAAATATACTGAAAATCAGTGTGTTACAATTAAATGTGACTATATGGTAATATGGATTTACTTACAAATTTGTGCAAAGATATACGATTTACCGCAAAACAATTTTCCTCTACTTGCAGGATTCCGTTAGTGTCAGAATGAATATTCTATAAACCTTAAACTGTATTTTGGTTGGATATCAAATCCGAGAACTCCTTTCTTTATTGGAACAACCAAGATAAACTTCATTGCGTATCCCTATGAGTGTCAGGCAGTTTTTTTACTTAGCTGTTTTCGTCTTGTTATCTCCTTTCTGATCAATGCATGCTCGCGGGTGCTTTGACCGGCAACCGACGTATTTTCTTCCGCGCGGCGAATCAGGTAAGGCATTACACTTTTTACCGGTCCGTAGGGCACATACTTGGCTACATTGTATCCTGCTTTTGCAAGATTAAAAGAAATGTTATCGCTCATGCCGAGCAATTGTGAAAAATACACTTTTTTGTCGTTCCTCCCGATACCCTTTTCTTCCATTAATTTGGCGAGATAATAACTGCTGTATTCATTATGCGTGCAGTTCGCAACCGAAACAATATCGAAATTATCAATGCACGCCTTCAGGCCGTTATTATACGACCTGTCAGTAGATGCTTTGTCCACACATATAGGATTCTCGTACCCCTTTTCTACAGCCCTTTCCTGTTCATTTTCCATATATGCACCCCTCACGAGTTTTGCTCCTAAATAATACCCTTTTTCGCGGGCAACGTTAATGGCCGTCTGCAGATTGCTCAGCATGTCCTTCCTATACATTTGAAACGTGTTAAACACGATGGTTTCTTTTCGGTTGTATTTTCCCATCATGTCATACACGATGTCGTCAATTACATCCTGGTACCACGTGTCCTCTGCATCTATAAAAATGGGCACATTCTGTTCATACGACGTACCACACAATTTATCAATTCTTGCAACCACTCTGGAATAAGCCTCTTTTTCATCCACGTTAAGTTTCTGGTTGTTCTGAACTTTCTCTAGTACATCCTCCGGGGCAATACCTGTAACTTTGAATACTGCAAAAGGGATATGGTCGTTGTTGCCTGCATAAATGATCGTCCGAAGTATTTCTTCCATAGTTTCATCAAATACTTTTTCACTCTGGCCTCCCTCAACCGAATAATCGAGTATGGCTTGTATGTTGAATTTTGCCAGTAAATCGATTACCTTCCCACTTTCATTGATGGTTTCCCCTCCGCAAAAATGATCAAATATAGTTGCTTTAATAAGTGGTTTTATAGGAAACATTTTAGCCAGGGACGTAGAAATACGAGAGAGTGCATGATTCTTAACAATTGAAAACAGCCAGTAGGCCTTTTTTAATTTCCAGTTGGATTTAGCAGCAAAGGCAACTTCCGTATTGTTAAATGATTCCAGGGCAATCCCTTCCATACATCAATTTTCGGGCAAATATATAAAACCGGAATTTGTTTTAGGTTGTTATCATTTAAAATTTAAAATTTGCCTGAATATTGCAGAAATAATGCTTTATGGATATTTCAGGCGTGCATACATGGGGTGTAAAATACACCTCGCTTATTATTGAAGCCCTACAATGCAGAATCAAAAGAACAGCTCTACAGCGCTGCTGCAAGTCTTAAGACAAGATTATACATTATCCGGGCGAGGGTGTAGTAACCGAGAACTCGGCCGGATAATTATGAATAAATATAATACAGGAAATAAAACATGATCCCCGATTATATTTCGATAAACCATCCCGTACAGTTATCGCTCGAAACTTTCCTGAACAAAAACAGGTATTCAAAAATTGGCGTACTTACCGATGAAAATACGGTTGAACTATGTTATCCAAAGGTTAAAAACACGTTGTCTGGCATTGCTATTTTTACAATCAGCAGTGGTGAAAACCATAAGAACATGGATTCAAGCAAAGAAATCTGGGAATGGCTTTCTGATGAGCATTTCGACAGGAATTCACTGCTGATCAACCTGGGAGGAGGTGTTATTTGTGATATGGGGGGATTTTGTGCAGCCACATTTAAAAGAGGAATTGATTTCATCCATATACCAACCACCTTGCTGGCTATGGTAGATGCCAGTGTAGGAGGCAAGCTTGGAATTGACCTTGGTCCTTTTAAAAATCAAATAGGTGTTTTCCGGGTGCCTGACAAGGTTATCATTGATCCGGTGTTTCTGGAAACACTTCCTGATAATCAGCTGATTTCCGGTTTTGCAGA
Organism: Bacteroidota bacterium; assembly: GCA_022571715.1. Classification (GTDB taxonomy): domain Bacteria; phylum Bacteroidota; class Bacteroidia; order Cytophagales; family Cyclobacteriaceae; genus SZUA-230. Next base: position 23,024 of record JACZXH010000057.1, read on the forward strand.
AGTAATCAAGCATGGTTTGATATACGATGCATCCTATTTTGAAGTCCTCGAAAATATAGAAGATATCGCTAATACGGACTGGAAAACCCTAATTTACAGATCAATAGAAATTAAGAACGAGATCGTAGAAGAAGACCCGGTGGAAAAAGGGCTCAGAAAGATCCTGAATTTCGGCCATTCCATAGGACATGCCCTGGAAGGAATCTTTCTACAACAAAAAGGCACATTACTGTTTCACGGAGAAGCTGTGGCCATCGGGATGATTTGCGAATCCTGGCTATCGGTCAGAAAACTTGCGATGCCTGAAGCAAATCACCATAGAATTGTCGCAACTATTCTGAAATTTTTCACAAACAAAGATTTAAAGCAAATAAATGAATCTACGTTTATGGAAATGCTAATGCAGGATAAAAAAAACGTAGAAAATAAAATACGTTTCACCCTGTTAAAAGATATTGGCAAGGCCGTTTATGATATAGAGATAGATCGTACAGAGGCCATTGAAGCATTAGACTATTACCGGACTCTCAAAACTTAGTTATATAAAACTTCAGAGTCATGAATATACCTGGCTTTTTTTTCAATATCAAAAATCATTGATTCTTTCAATTCATCAGCTTTCTTCAACACGCTTTTTCGTAGCTTACGACCTGATTTTGTATATGCTGCCAGGGCAATAAAAACTCCGGCAACAACGCCTAAAAATATGGTGACCGATTTATTCATATTATTGATTGACAATTAAATGACACAATAAACGTGCCTGAATAAATATACTTATTTAGTTATACGTAAAAGTTATTAAATAGATTCTATTATTTAAATATATATTTTAACTATTTAAGTAAATATTTAATTGAACAGATCTGAAAGCATATTATTAAAAAAGACTTCGCAGCTCAAAACAACTTTTATTCAGATTCCAGGATCAAAAAGTGAGAGCAACAGGGTTCTGATTTTAATGGCGTTATCTGGAAAATATTCCAGTATTACCAACCTCTCAACCGCCAGAGACACCAGAACCCTCCGCTCTCTACTAAACAACAACGATGAAGTACAAAATGTTCACGATGCAGGAACAACTATGCGTTTTCTTACAGCATATTATGCAATTACCAGGCAACGAAAGGTGCTAACAGGTACCTTGCGTATGCAGGAAAGGCCTATAAGCATACTCGTAGATGCACTTCGACAGATTGGTTGTGAAATTTCGTATTTAAATAAAACTGGTTATCCTCCCATCCGCACATCAGGATTTAATCAACAAAAGTCAGCATTTGTCAGTATACCTGGAAATGTGAGCAGCCAGTATATATCGGCACTTATTATGGTAGCGCCTCTTCTTCCCAAAGGTCTTTCAATAGAACTGACAACTAAAACAAGCAGCAAACCATATATTGAAATGACGCTTAGTCTTATTTCTCAATTTGGAGTAACATATAATTGGAAAAATCAGGTTATAACTATTCCTGGCCAGGATATAGCGCATACAAATATCACCATAGAACCTGACTGGAGCGGAGCTTCCTATTGGTTTGCCTTTGTGGCACTGGCAAATAACACAGGGATTTTTCTTCCGGGATTAAAAAAACAATCTTTACAGGGAGACAAAGTTATTTGTGAAATAATGGCTGAATTGGGGGTAAAAACAATATTTGAAGATTCAGGTGTGCGATTATCTAAAATTAAAGCTAAATCTGAAATTAGCATTGATTTTAGCGACTGCCCCGATCTGGCACAAACCATTGCAGTAGTATGTGCTGCAAAAAAAATTCATGCGAAATTTACCGGAATCCGCAGTTTACAGATAAAAGAAACCGACCGGATTGCTGCACTTCAGAATGAACTTTCAAAAATCAATTGCACATTTGTGCAATCAGGAGATGATGATTATAAACTGGTTCCGGGTAGTGTATTACCAAGGAAAACCGTTTTAAATACTTATGATGATCACAGGATGGCAATGGCATTTGCTCCTCTTTGTACGGTAATGGATGTTGAAATAACCGAACCTATGGTTGTAGATAAGTCCTATCCTTCATTTTGGAGTGATGTGACAAAGTTAGGTGTGGAACTAATAAATATTTAATTCTATAGCTCATTATGTAGATAAAATGATTTTTTTCATTTGAGTATAATCCCTTAACTTTGTATCTTTGCCGCTTAAATGTATCTCCGCCACTGCGTACAATTATGGATTGTCGGCTCTGGTGGATAATTAGTCTATAATTCCAGCATTTTTTAGGAGACCTTCTTTAAATGAAAAACGAACAAAATAAAGCTCAAAACCACACTTTTCACATACCGGTAATGGGAACATCTTTCTCTATTGATACCCCCGTAAAGGTTGCTCACCTGGGTATATCTTCTGTGATCTCATTGGTTGATGATATCCTTATTGAAAAGATGCGGGAGTTTTACAGCAGTAAATACAAGCTGCCTTTCAAGGCTATCACTAACAAAATTGATGATTTCAGAGCAAAAAGAATCACTGAGTATCTTAACCTCATTGATAAAATAGTAAAAGAGAAATTTGCAAGCCTAAAAAACTCCATTATTGATAGTGGAAGTGAATTGGAGAAATATTTCAGTCTGCTTCCTGATGCAACCGAATTGAGAC